>NZ_VILC01000022.1:17166-33225 GCF_009712065.1 Aphanizomenon sp. UHCC 0183
ACCTCCCCTACCTCCCCCGCTCCCCCCGCTCCCCTTCACCCGTCATTTTCGGATTGACAGACTACTAGTTATTATGTCTTACCCCCATACACCCTCCCCTGACAGTTCTTATATTCGTCCTGCTCGTCGCGGAAAGCATAAAATATTCATTGGTATGGCTCCTGGTGTGGGCAAAACTTACAGAATGCTAGAGGAAGCACATCAACTGCAACAAGAAGGTATTGATGTTGTTATTGGCATTATCGAAACTCATGGACGCAAAGACACGGCTGTAAAAGCTGTAGGATTAGAAGTAGTTCCGAAAAAAGCCAATATTCATAAAAATATCAACCTCCAAGAAATGGACACAGAGGCAATTTTAAAACGCTCTCCCCAATTGGTATTAGTTGATGAATTAGCACATACAAATATTCCTGGTTCACCTAGAGAAAAACGCTATCAAGATGTAGAATTAATTTTAGCAGCCGGCATAGATGTTTACTCTACTGTGAATATTCAACATTTAGAAAGTTTGAATGATTTAGTAGCCGGAATTACGGGTGTCGTCGTCCGAGAACGCATTCCAGATCGGTTGCTGGATGAAGCTGATGCTGTGGTTGTCATTGATGTAACTCCAGAAACTTTAGAAGAACGGTTACGGGAGGGTAAAATTTATGCTGCTAATAAAATTGAGCAATCTTTAGAAAACTTTTTTCAACGTCGTAACCTGATTGCTTTGCGAGAATTAGCATTAAGAGAAGTCGCAGATACAGTTGAGGAAGAGGCAAATACTTCCATCTCTCCTGGGCAAATTCGCACTGTCCATGAGCGAGTTTTGATATGTGTATCTACCTATCCAAATTCGATTCAATTATTACGACGTGGGGCGCGAATTGCTAATTATATGAATGCTAAATTATATACTGTATTCATCGCTGACCCTGAACGGTTTTTGACTAAAGAAGAAAGTTTACATATTCATACTTGTGAGAAACTATGCCGAGAATTTGGTGGTGAATTTCTTCATGTTAAAAGTAACAATGTCGCTCAGGCGATCGCCCAAGTTGCCGCAACTAATCATATCACCCAAATAGTCATCGGCGAAAGTCAACAACCCCGATGGAAAAGATTTTTTAAACGCTCTTTTACACAACGCTTGCTGGAGTTAATTAGAGATCAGCACATAGATTTACATATTATCGCTACAGAGAAATAAATTTTAATATCTGTTAATCTATCTTAGATAAGATGCAATTTTTTTCTGGCTTGTATAGTGTAAATATGAAACCTTAATTGCCAAATTTTTGACCGATAAATCCAGGATATTCCAGTTAGACAAAGTGTAAAATTTAATTACGAGACTATGCCATATAAGGCTGCTACTCTCGACTTCTGCTGTACAATTGTTAGTGAATATTAAGGATACTTTTACCAAACATTAACCTAAAAAGCCGAATATACTCATTATCATTAGTTAGCAAACTAACATCGAGGTATATATGTTTAAGAAAATTTTAGTCGCAGTAGATCGCTCGGATATGAGTATAAAAGTTTTTGAGCAAGCTTTATCTTTAGCCAAGATCACATCTGCGAATTTAATGTTACTGCACGTTTTATCACAGGAAGAGGAAGGTAGTCCAGAGGCGCTGGTGTTCCCCAATATTGACTACTATCCCGGCTGGAATGAGCAAAGTTTTAAATTATACCAAGAGCATTGGGAAAAATTTAAAAACGAAGGTTGGCAAATGTTACAGTCATGGAGCGCCCAAGCTAATGCATCTGGTGTTAATACGGAATTTACACAAAATACTGGTAGTCCAGGACGAAGGATTTGTGAATTAGCCACTGACTGGAATGCTGACTTAATTATGATGGGACGACGGGGACGTTCTGGACTAGCGGAATTTTTTCTCGGTAGTGTGAGTAATTATGTTTTACATCATGCACCTTGTTCAGTGCAGATTGTCCATATTCCTATGAGTTCCCAAGCGGCAAATGTTTCTTCAGCAGCTACTACGGTTAGTAAGTAATGCTAGATGAGGCTGCATAGAATCAGATTTCCAGAATTATTAACCGCAGATAAACGCAGATAAACACAGATAAAGAGGGATGAATTCAGGGATTTGATGATTCTGTGCAGCATTTGTAGGGTGCGTCAGAAGGCATAAATCCTGCAAATAAACAAATTGTTGATATCTGACGCACCCGACAACAGATTTTTAGTGTGACACTTGCGTAAGTCCTAATAAAGTTGGTCTGTGAAAAATATGAAAACATCAGTTCCACCTTCTTTAACTCATCCCAGTGGAGACAAGCGTTTAAAGATATTAGACGCAACTATTAAGCGTCATCAATATCAACAAGATGCACTTATTGAAATTCTGCATCGGGCTTCTGAATTATTTGGTTATTTAGAACTGGATTTATTGCTGTACATTTCCCATAGTCTGAAGTTACCACCTAGTCGGGTTTATGGGGTGGCTACTTTCTATCATTTGTTTTCCCTAGCACCGAAAGGGGTTCATAACTGTGTGGTTTGTACGGGTACAGCTTGTTATGTCAAAGGCTCAACGGCGATCTTAACAAATGTGGAACAGTTTACGCAAATTCACGCAGGAGAAACTACCGCAAATGGTCAAATTTCTTTGATGACGGCTAGATGTTTGGGGGCTTGTGGAATTGCCCCTGCGGTAGTGTTTGATGGTGCTATTTTAGGTAATCAAACCCCGGAATCAGTTTGCGAAAAAGTGGGACAATGGTGGCAAAATGGAACTAAGTGAATTATTAGAAATTGCCCAAAAGGAACTTTCTCAACGGAAACCTGTACAGATTCGGTGTTGTACTGCTGCGGGTTGTCTCTCTTCTGATTCACAAGCTGTGAAAGATAATTTAGAAGCATCTGTGAAAGCTACGGGTTTACAAGATACTGTCCAAGTTTCTGGTGTGGGCTGTATGCGTCTATGCTGTTATGGACCATTGGTACAGGTGGAAAACCGGGAAAATCCGCCCGCATCAAAATTGTATCAAAAAGTTACCCCAGAAAATGCAGCAGCAATTATGGCGGGGGTAAATGGAGAAGTCACAAATTTACAGGAGGGTGATTTAAATGAGCCATTTTTCAGCCGTCAATTACCGATTGTCCTAGAAAATAGTGGTAAAATTGACCCCGAACGCATTCAAGCTTACATTGCGGCTGATGGTTATCAAGCCCTTTACCAAGTGCTGCGGGAAATGAAACCCAGTCAGGTAGTGGAAACTATTACTAAAAGCGGTTTAAGGGGGCGCGGTGGTGCTGGTTATCCCACAGGTTTAAAATGGGGAACGGTAGCAAAATCAAAGGCTGAGAAGAAGTTTGTAATTTGCAATGCTGATGAAGGTGATCCTGGTGCATTCATGGATAGAAGTGTATTAGAAAGTGATCCCCATCGGGTTTTGGAAGGGATGGCGATCGCTGCCTACTCCATTGGTGCAAATCAAGGCTATATTTATGTTAGGGCAGAATATCCCATTGCTATCAAACGCCTGGAAACGGCAATTCATCAAGCCCAACACTTAGGGCTTTTGGGTTCACAAATCTTTGATTCTCCCTTTGATTTTAAAGTAGAAATCCGTATCGGTGCGGGTGCTTATGTCTGCGGTGAAGAAACGGCGTTAATGGCTTCAATTGAAGGTAAACGTGGTGTCCCTCATCCCCGTCCCCCATACCCGGCTGAGTCGGGTTTATGGGGCTATCCGACGTTAATTAATAATGTGGAAACCTTTGCCAATATTGCGCCGATTATTCGTAAAGGTGCTGATTGGTTTGCTAATATCGGCATTGGTAAAAGCAAAGGCACAAAGGTATTTGCGTTAGCTGGAAAAATCCGCAATACGGGTTTAATAGAAGTCCCAATGGGAACATCTTTACAAGTAATTGTTGAGGAAATGGGAGGAGGTGTTCCCGACAATGGTATAGCTAAAGCAGTACAAACCGGCGGACCATCAGGGGGATGTATTCCTGCGTCGGCTTTTGCTACACCTGTGGATTATGAATCTTTAACCGCCTTGGGTTCAATGATGGGTTCGGGGGGAATGATTGTCATGGATAAAACTACAAATATGGTAGATGTCGCCCGCTTTTTCATGGAATTCTGCATGGATGAATCTTGCGGTAAGTGCATTCCTTGTCGTGTGGGAACTGTGCAATTACACGGTTTATTAACAAAGATTAGTCAAGGAAAAGGTTCACTAGCTGACTTGGATTTATTGGAGGAACTTTGCGACATGGTAAAACACACCAGTTTATGTGGTTTAGGACAGTCTGCACCAAATCCAGTTTTTAGCACTTTGCAATATTTTCGAGATGAATATTTGGAATTAGTCAGGGAAACTGTCTGAATCAGGATTTCCAGGATTAAAGGATTTTCAGGATTAAGAATTAC
Organism: Aphanizomenon sp. UHCC 0183; assembly: GCF_009712065.1. Lineage (NCBI taxonomy): Bacteria > Bacillati > Cyanobacteriota > Cyanophyceae > Nostocales > Aphanizomenonaceae > Aphanizomenon > Aphanizomenon sp. UHCC 0183. The sequence goes on from NZ_VILC01000022.1 coordinate 21,567, forward strand.
CAATTACCCATTACCCATTACCCATTACCAAATTACTATGACTGTAAAAACTTTAACAATAAATGGGGAATTGATTAGCGCTCGTGAGGATGAAACATTACTAGAAGCAGCGCGGGAAGCTAGTATTCATATTCCTAAATTATGCCATTTAGAAGGTGTGGGTGATATTGGTGCTTGTCGTTTATGTTTAGTGGAAATTGCAGGAAGTAATAAATTACAACCTGCTTGCGTGACTAAAGTTACAGAAGGAATGGAGGTGAATACAAATAGCGATCGCTTACAAAAATACCGGCGGACAATTGTAGAAATGTTATTTGCTGAAGGTAATCACATTTGTTCCATTTGTGTTGCTAATGGTAACTGTGAATTACAAGATTTAGCCATAGAAATGGGCATGGATCATCTCCGCTTAGAATATCAAAATCCTCAGCGAACTGTTGACACTTCCCATCATCTTTTTGGCATAGATCATAATCGTTGTGTGCTTTGCACTCGCTGTATTCGTGTCTGTGATGAAATTGAAGGCGCACATACTTGGGATATGGCAGGAAGAGGCTCAAAATCTCATGTAATTACTGATTTAAATCAACCTTGGGGAACTTCCCAAACCTGTACTTCCTGCGGTAAATGTGTGAATGCCTGTCCCACAGGAGCGTTATTTAATAAGGGTGCAAGTGTTGGTGAAATGAAACATGATCGGGGCAAAATTGAATTTTTAGTAACTGCACGACAGAAAAAACAATGGAATTTTTAGTCATTAGTCATTAGCATAATTTAAAATGAAATCTCATGTTACTGCATATTCAACAAATATTTAAGCGAATTCTATTAGTAGGGATATTGACAACATTTATATTCCTTGGTTTAGCAAATCTATCATCTGCAAAAGTAATTGCTGCTGTTACTCAGATAGGAAATCCTCCCGAAGAAATTATTTACCGTTCACAAGTGAAATTAGATGATCAATCAGGAAAAGTCTGGCAAGTTGTATTATTTAAACAAGTGTATTTAGATCAACCATCTAATATCAATCTTCGTCTAGTTGGCTTTCCTGGTTCTGCGGAATTAATTCACCCTCAACCATTAAGAATTACTACCAATACAGGTAAACTCTGGAATGCTAATGATATATTTTTAGATGCAGCCCCAGCACCAACTGTTGGTCAATATGATTTAACAGAAATCTTACCTCAATTACCTCCAGAATCTTTAACTTTATCTATACCCCTTCCCAGTACAAACTTCATTAATATCGCAGTTCCGATTCATGTTGTCAAAGAATGGCAATCATTAATTTCCACTGAAAACTGAAAAGGTGAAAAAATGACTAAAATCAAATTAGCAACAGTTTGGTTAGGTGGGTGTTCTGGTTGTCATATGTCTTTTCTCGATTTGGACGAATGGTTAATATATTTAGCCGCACAAGTAGATATAGTTTATAGTCCCTTTGCTGATATTAAAGAATATCCCGAAGGTGTAGATATCGTATTAGTTGAAGGTGCGATCGCTAATGAAGAACATTTAGAATTAATTCACAAAATTAGAAACCGGACTAAAACAATAATTTCCTTTGGTGATTGTGCTGTTACTGGTAATGTTACCGCTTTACGTAATCTTGCAGGTGGTGCTGAACCAGCCCTACAATTAGCTTATATTCAAGAAGCAGATATTAATCAACAAATTCCCAATTCCCCAGGAATTGTTCCCCCTTTACTAGATACAGTTGTCCCTGTGCATAAGGTAGTACCAGTTGATATTTATTTACCCGGTTGTCCCCCTTCAGCACATCGGATTCGTGCCGCACTTGAACCACTATTAAAAGGAGAAAAACCGCAAATTGTCGGCAGAGAAATGATTAAATTTGGTTAATTAGTAATTATAACCAAATAAATACATACATTATAGCCCCCTCCTTGCTTGCGGGGAGGGGGTTGGGGGCGGGGTTCTTATATTTAACTCAACAGATAACCGCTATATCTTCTTTCTTCCTCCTGACTCCTGACTCCTATTTTTTCTGAGGTGACTTATGTTAACAGCAGCAGATGTAATGACTAAAGATGTGGCAATGATTCGCAGTTCAGCCACAGTCAAAGAAGCAGTTGATTTAATGAAAGCAAGAGATTGGAGAGCATTAATTGTAGATCGTCGTCATGAACAAGATGCTTATGGAATTATCACAGAAAGCGACATTGTTTATAAGGTAATTTCCTATAGCAAAGATCCAAATAAAATCCGTGTTTATGAAATTATGACTAAACCTTGTATTGTCGTTAATCCAGAATTGGGTTTAGAATATGTAGCCAGATTATTTGCTAATCATCATCTCCGCCGTGCGCCTGTAATTAGTGGTAAATTATTAGGAATAATCTCACTTACTGACATCTTAGCCAGAAGTAGTTGTTTAGAACAACCGCGCTCATTTTTATTAGAACAAGAATTACAAGATGAAATTAAAAAAGCTCGAATTGTTTGTGCAGAAAAAGGCATTAATTCCACAGAATGTGCAGCAGCTTGGGATGTGGTAGAAGAAATTCAAGCGGAAATTGCCCACCAACTCTCTGAAAAACCTCTCAAAACTGCCTTTGAAGATTACTGTGATGAATATCCAGAATTAGCAGAATCTAGAATTTATGATTTGTAATTAATATCCGTAGGTTGGGTAGAACAAAGTGTATCCCTTACGGGAGCCGTAGGCATAACCCAACAAAATCTTTGATAATGTTGCGGAAATGTTGGGTTTCCTTACGTCAACCCAACCTACAATTTTATCTAATTACCAATCAACGATTAATTATGAAAACAATTGTTATTGACCCCGTTACTCGCATTGAAGGACACGCGAAAATTAGCATTTATTTAGATGATGAAGGTCAAGTAAATGATGCTCGATTTCATGTTACAGAATTTCGTGGGTTTGAAAAATTTTGTGTCGGTCGTCCATTTCCAGAAATGCCAGGAATTACGGCGAGAATTTGCGGTATTTGTCCAGTCAGTCACTTATTAGCATCAGCCAAAACAGGGGATAAAATATTAGCCGTCACAATCCCCAAAACAGCCACCCAATTACGCCGTTTGATGAATTTAGGGCAAATCATCCAATCTCATGCCCTCAGCTTCTTTCACCTCAGCGCACCAGACCTATTATTGGGCATGGATAGCGAACCCGAAAACCGCAATATCTTTGGTTTAATTGCCGCTGAACCGGAATTAGCCAGAGGTGGAATCCGTTTACGGCAATTTGGACAAGAAATCATTGAATTATTAGGAGGAAAAAAAATTCATCCTTCCTGGGCTATTCCTGGTGGAGTTCGTGACCCTTTAACCACAGAAAATCGCACCCACATTCAGCAAAAAATTCCTGAAGCCAAAGCCACTGTAATTAGTGCCATAGCTTTATTTAAAACCCTATTAAAAACTTATGAGAAAGAAGCAAAAACCTTTGGTAATTTTCCGAGTTTATTCATGGGTTTAGTCAGTTCTGAAGGTTTATGGGAAACTTATGATGGACATATCCGATTTGTTGATAGTGGAGGAAACATTGTTGCTGATAATCTTGATGCTGCTAACTATCATGAATTTATTGGTGAAGCAGTCCAAGCAGATTCTTATTTAAAATCACCTTATTATCTTCCTTTAGGTTATCCTGATACCACAGATCATTGTCGTTTAGATAGTGGAATGTATCGCGTCGGACCATTAGCTAGATTAAATATTTGTAGTCAGATTGGCACACCTTTAGCAGACACAGAATTAAAAGAATTTCGTAGTTATGGAACCGGAACTGTTAAATCATCATTTTTCTATCATTATGCGCGGTTAATTGAAATTTTAGCATCAATTGAACATATAGAGATTATCCTTGATGACCCAGATATTTTATCAAATCGTCTCTGTGCTGAAGCTGGTATTAATTGCCTAGAGGCAGTTGGTGTTAGTGAAGCCCCAAGAGGGACATTATTTCATCATTATCAAGTTGATGAAAATGGTTTAATGTTAAAGGTAAATTTGATTATTGCCACGGGTCAAAATAACTTAGCAATGAATCGGACAGTTGCCCAAATTGCCCGTCATTTTATCCAAGGTGATAACATAAAAGAAGGAATGTTAAACCGTGTCGAAGCCGGAATTAGGGCTTTTGATCCTTGCTTGAGTTGTTCAACTCATGCAATGGGACAAATGCCTTTATTAATAGAAATAGTAAATAACAATGGTGCTGTAGTTAATCAAATTTGCCGTAATTAAGTATTTAGATCCCCGACTTATTGAAGAAGTCGGGGATCTGGGGATCTTGTATTTTTATGATATAATTTAAGCTAAACTCATATTACCCAAATTTTATAACTCTTACTACTGCTAAACACTTTACCATAACTGAATATCACCGTCTAGCAGACCTTGATTTCTTCACAGAAGATGACAGAGTTGAATTAATTAAAGGTGAAATTATCAAAATGGCTGCAAAAGGTAAAGCACATTCTGTTTGTAATACTCGTTTATATAGAGAATTATTCAAGTTACTGGAAGAAAAGGCTACTATCCGCGGACAAGAACCTATTATTATTAATGATAGCGAACCAGAACCAGATTTAACAATTGTTAATTAAAAATACACCTGATGATTATTTTTTAAGTCATCCCATACCATCTGACATTTTCCTTTTTGCACCATTCATCTGTTTGAAATTGATATGGCAATTTTTCAGAAAACGTCAGAAATCTATGCTGATTTAAAACAAAGAGGTTTACCAATTCAAGATGCAGATATATTTATAGCAGCTACGGCTATTATTCACAATTTAATTGTAGTTTCCCATGATTCTGATTTATTAAGAATAAAAGAATTGCAATTGGAAGATTGGTTACAAGAGGAATTAAATTAAATCATTTTTAATCAACCGTTTTTGCAAAGCGACAACAACAGCCTGAGAGCGATCGCTCACTTCTAACTTTTGTAAGATAGCATGGACGTGTACCCTAACCGTTCCCAGTGTAATATAAAGTGCAAGGGCAATTTCTTGATTAGTTTTCCCCGCTGCGAATAGTGCGATCGCCCGATCTTGTAGCACCTTATTTATGGGTATTTGTTTGAAAATGGGAATCTTAGCCACTATTACCATATTCGGTGCGCCAAGCTATCGCTCTAAGCGAAGCCATGCCATGTCAACAAGAGTTTTACACACTTTACCTTACTACTTTGGCATTTATAAAATTTACTAAAATTGCGACCTACTTGCAGCAGCGCTTTGCTATCGCTCTTGTAGCGACTGTCTTAATTGTCAAGTGCGATAGCAAAGCGCTCCGTAGAAATCGCTATTAATTTAGACAAAACCCATATATAGCAATGGTTACGGACATCTAAAAGGGATATTTAATCACAAGGGGAGCGGTAGAACCATATTATTTGTCTAGAGACTTCCAAATAAAAAAATGTCCCAAAACTGATGCAGAAATTCTCTCTCTGTGTACTCTGTGCCTCTGTGGTTCGTTTCTTAGGATAATTTATTTCTTGGAAGTCTCCTATATTTTCTATTCACGAAAAAATAGGGTTTAGCATTGTGCTTTACCCCTACAAATTACAAATTATTCAACTGCTACAGATTTCGCGGGTAATCTCTGGCTTTTACTTCTGGGAAACTTCTAAATTTTGCAACCAAACAACTAAATTATCTAAACTTGCAAAATCTAAAAACACTTCAGTTAAAGCTTCCAATTGTTCCAGAGATAACTCCTCAATCTGCATTTTTAGCTGACTAGGAATTTCCCCAAATCTTTTAGATAACAACCGTAGGATCAGATTTACTTCTCCCTCTTGTTTACCTTGTTGCATACCTAATTCGGTCGCTTCTTCTCTGAGTTCTTCATACAAGCGAGTTTGCTGAAAACTTATGCCTAACATTGCTTCTATCTCCACACGACTTAAACGAGTAAACCGATAAGAAATAATCGTGGTAATTATTTCCATTATGCCACGTCTAGCTGTTGGTTCTGGTAACTCCTGCTGACAACGACTGATTAAATATCGCGCTGCTGCTGGGGCTTTGTTTTGTTTTAGAGTTGTCAATAGTTGTAAAAAATATAGACAAATATCTTTTACTTTGAAAGTGTTACCTTTACTGGGGAAACTACAATCCCCTGTATCCCATCTGCAAAAGCATTAGGGATTGCTTTCCTGAGAATATTTAATGATCCGTTTACATCTGCATTGATTAAAACACCTTCAGCAGATTTATATAGACCACGTTTAATTCTGTTACCACTAAAAGAATATTTTTCCCCTTTTTTATATTTGGGGAGTACATCTTGATCTAAAAAACTAGATTTAGATGTATAACTTTCTTCGGTGATAATTACAGATATCCCCGCTAATTTTGCTTTATAGGTCAACTGTTCCATAAATCTGGTATGTGGTATTTGAGTAAAATTTTGGTTATTTTGAGAACCTATATTCAATTCTTGTTTCCAACCTTCATTTTTGCCAATTACCAAAGTACCTATATTTAATTCAATCAACTTATTGATTAAATATCTGCTGGCTTTATGCAAGTAGTCATCAACCTTCAAATTGCGTTTTGTACAAAGATTCTGTAATCTTTTTGATGTCTGATTTTTGAGAATAGCCTGTAATTCAGCCTTCTTCTTGTTAAAGAAATGATTAATGGATTTTAACGGTCTGCCATTTATCAAGAAAGGTATTAAACCTGCTTGATTGAAAGTAGATTGATAATAATTGCCGGAAGAGTGCGATAATTAAAAATGCTAATTAGTACAGGCAACCGAAACTCTGCACCCCCCAAACCGATTAACCCGCCAAGAACCCCCACCAAAGCACCCCAAGTAAACGCCCAAATATTTCGCATCCCTATCTCCAAACTCACACTGTAAAAGCGGCATAATGAATACATCTACCACATCCCCAACTTCCCTAGATTTTTACTATCAGCAAATCAAGACAATTATTTTAGCGCGTCAAAACCCGATTACTGGTTTATTACCAGCGAGTACCGCTATTACTGCTCATGGAGATTATACAGATGCCTGGGTGCGAGATAATGTGTATAGTATTTTAGCAGTTTGGGGTTTAGCCCTAGCCTATCGCAAATTAGATCATGATCATGGTCGAACTTATGAACTTGAACATAGCGTAGTCAAATTAATGCGTGGCTTATTGTTTGCCATGATGCGACAATCTCATAAAGTTGAAAAATTTAAACATACACAATCTTTATTAGATGGACTTCACGCCAAATACAATACAGCCACGGGTGATATTGTTGTCGGTGATGATGAATGGGGACATTTGCAACTTGACGCGACATCTATCTTTTTATTAATGTTGGCACAAATGACCGCCAGCGGATTATCAATTATTTTTACATTGGATGAAGTGAACTTTGTCCAAAACCTAGTTTATTATATTGGTCGAGCTTACAGAACACCGGATTTTGGTATTTGGGAACGGGGGAATAAAATTAATCATGGTAGTGCAGAATTAAACGCTAGTTCTTTGGGAATGGCTAAAGCCGCTTTAGAATCTATAAATGGATTAAACTTATTTGGTGTTCATGGTAGTCAAGCATCAGTAATTCATGTGTTACCAGATGAAATTGCTAGAGCCAGAATTACTTTAGAATCATTATTACCTAGAGAATCAGGTTCTAAAGAAATTGATGCGGCGTTATTAAGTATTATTAGTTATCCTGCTTTTGCGGTGAAAGATGAGCAGTTACGAGAACGCACCTTGAATGAAATTATTAATAAACTTGAGGGAAAATATGGTTGTAAACGGTTTTTGCGAGATGGACATCAAACCGTTTTAGAAGACACCGAACGCCTCCACTATGAACCTGGTGAACTTAAACAATTTGAACATATTGAATGTGAATGGCCATTGTTTTTTACTTATTTAGTTCTTGATGGTTTATTTCGCGGTGAACAAGCACAAGTTGAGAAATATCAGCAACTTCTACAATTATTGTTGGTAGAACAAAATGGGTTACAGCTATTACCAGAAATTTATTATGTTCCTGAAGAAAATATAGAAGCTGAGAAATTAAATCCTCAGTCTCAGTTAAGATTACCAAATGAAAATATTCCTTTAGTTTGGGCGCAAAGCTTATATTATTTGGGCGAAATGTTAAGCGAAGGCTTAATCTCATTGGGAGATATTGATCCTTTGGGAAGACATTTAAATGTCGGAAAACAGCGCAGTGCTTTAGTTCAAATTGCTTTAATAGCAGAAGATGAAGCTCTACAAACGCAATTAGAAGTATATGGAATTGAAACTCAAACTCCTACCCAAGTTGCACCAATTCAAATTAGAAAATCCGAAGAACTTTCCCAAATTTATACGCAAATTGGCAGAAATGATCAATTGGGTTTAACGGGTCGTCCTTTGCGAAGACTGAGAAGTTTAACAATATCAAGATTCTTTCGGATTCGAGAGCAAACAGTTGTCTTTTTACCATCATTCCTAGATTCTCAACAGTTTTATTTAACTCTTGATTATCATTTTTTAGTAGATCAAATTAGAGGTGAATTGGCTTATATTCAAAAATATTGGAGTGATTTAGGTCGTCCGACTTTGACTTTAATGATTACTCGAACTATGCTAGAAACTGGTTCTGAAGCATTATTAGAATTAATGCAAGAACTCAAAGATGGTATTTGTAACGGAGTCCATGTAAAATTAGGAAAACTCAATCAATTAATGCTGACAGCAGCAATTCAAAGAATTGATTTTTTGTCAGATGCACAATTCTCTCAATCATCAGTTGCAAATCGGGGAATCCGTTGTTATTACCTGACTTCTCATTTAGAAAAAAGTTGGTCTTTGGGACATACCCAAGAATTCCAAATGGAATGTGAAACTAACTTAGATTTATTATTAAAATATCTGCGCTCATCAGAAAACATTTATGAGCAAATTGAATTACTGCAAACTTTAACTCGGTTACAGGGTTTAGAATTTGATACAGGCTATGCGGGTCCTACCCATGCTGTCACTGTAGCCGATTTACTTGATGAAGTTTATACTAAAGCCGGGGATTTAGGTTTGTGGGCGGTGGTGCGACGGGCTGCGGGTTTACGCCAAATGCTCGATATTGGCTTATCAGACGCGATAACGAGTATTTTGGTTCAAGGTAAGCAAATTGCAGTTGGGAGGGCTTATAGTCAGGCTTCTTTGATAGTTGTTCCTATATCTGGAAGTGAGATTACTGAGAAAATTAATAACTTCTGTCGTGAGGATATACGAGATAGAGTTTTAACCCAAGAAATTCTCATTTATCTTGGTGTGTTAATCAAATCAGAACCAGAATTATTTCGTGGATTTCTCACATTAAGGGTTGGTTATTTGATTCTTTTGATTACTAGCGACATAGCCAGAGAATTTATCCTCACCCAAGATGAAGCTTATGAAAGATTAATGCAGCTATCACCTTTTGAAGTAAAAATGCGGTTGCGTCAAGTGTTAACTGGATATAGTGGGGTGAGTAGTTTATTACGTCAACAGGAATCATTGCACGTTAAACAAAAAGAAAGTGACATTGCTTGGGTTGTCCTACCTGTAATTAGTGAAGAAGCAGAAGTTCCTCCTGATGGTTGGCGGAGATTTCGTCAAGCAGAAGGGGCATTAAATCGCGTACCTAAAGACTTTTTTAAACAAGTTTGGCTATTAATGCAGCATTGCAAAGGTTTAGTTATTGGCGATAAATTGGAACGACGGAATCGGTTAGAAAGTGAAATTATGCTTTCGGAAATGACAGCAGGAGAAAGAAATTTTGCTTTATTAGTTGAACATTTGCTGAATAAAATTGAAGCTCCAGAATATCGCCAAGTTAATGTAGAAGCCTTGATGGAATTGGCTGCAATCGTGGCTAATAACCCTAAGTTGCAAATTGAGGAATATATAGTTTTAGATGTGTTAATCGGTCACGCAGTCCGGTTAGCGTGGTTGGAAAATCATCCCCATAGGAGCAATTATTATGATGAAGATAAAGCCAGTGCATGGCCATCATTTTATAATAGCTCTCCCCAAGATTGCGCCAATTATATTTTGAAGGCGTTTAGGTTCTTAACGGAGTTTGTTGAAGATGTTTAAACTCAAGGCTTTTCCAGCACCTTTCATGTAAAACAGGGAACAGGGAACAGGGAACAGTGAACAGTGAACAGGGAACAGGGAACAGTAAACAGTAAACAGTAAACAGTGAACAGTGAACAGTGTTCACTGCTTATTGCTATCTGGATCAGTTTAGACTACATTTGGCATACACCAATAAGTTCTTGTATTCTTCAATTTTGTGCATTTTTCCCTGTTTTACAAATGATTCAATTATTGGTTGAGCATGACCCCAACCAATTGATTTTGTATAGAAGAGAATTTTGCCATTGGGATTGAGTTTACTCAGAAACATCCCTAGAAGAGATTCTTCATTATGATGCAAAAAAGGTGCTTCTTCAGGCATATAAAATTCGCCGAGATGAAACAGAGAAATTACATCGAGCATGGGTAAAGAACGGTCTGTCAAAGTGTATATATCTGTACAGAGAACTTTGTAATACTTGAACAGTAGACGATCTTTAAGAGATAATCGGATATATTCTTGATGTTCGGGTGCAGAAGCGGTAATCCCAATAATTTCATTGGGTTGAGAAAATTTCTGATTTGCCAATCCTAGAATATGATGAGAACCTGTTCCAAAATGAAAGATAGTTTGATCTTGGATATTATGCTTTTGTAAGTATTCAACTAATTCAAGATCACATGGACAACGTTCTGGTTGTAATCCCCAAGATGATTTTTCGCGGTAGTAATCAGCACCAACCCATTGTGGTAAGACTGGGCGAGAAAAACTTAAAAAATAGTAGAGTCTTGCTAAGTGGCGATTTGTAAAAACTATCCCCCGAACGGTTTGTCTAATACTATTAACCATGAATTAATCAACCTCAATAGTTGGGAAAAGATATTTTTGATATGTTGGATAAAAGACGTACCCAGTTAGGATGCTACAAATATTCATCAGCAAAACTACAATCAAGCTAAGTAATTGGACAAAAATATTTACAGTCATTGCGAGCGAAGGGAAGCAATCACAACCCTTGGAATTGCTTCATTTCACTTCGTTCCATATGGCTAACGCCACGCAACGCTTACACAATGAAATTGTGTAATTAATTCTGTCTCACTACTTATATAAAGTTAGCCCAATTCAAATTAATTGAGCCAAGTAAATTGACATCCCGGATTATTTTTGTAATTGTTGTGCTTGATGGCGACAGACAAATGATTACTGATGATTTGCTTGAAGATTGAGTTATCCTAGATGGATAAAATTCATCAAAATCCCTGAAAACCTGTTCTATGTGATTACCCTAAAAAATACTGGGTGTTGAGTTTCTAGAACTTAGGCAAGTCTAACATAGGAAAAATAAAGTTCACATCAAGTACAGATGAAAGTTTAATTAACTTTTGCTATGGCGGTGATGACGCTTGATGCAATACAGCACTTTCCGGTGTTATGAGGTAAAAGAACCCCACCCCCAACCCCCTCCCCGCAAGCGATGAGGGGGCTAAGGCTAAGTATAATTGAGGGCGGGGTAATGGTGTCAACTTAACGTAAAACATCTATCCCGCAAAGAAATCAAGTCATCTGATTCCCAG
>NZ_VILC01000022.1:33591-52317 GCF_009712065.1 Aphanizomenon sp. UHCC 0183
TCAAAAGCACCTATGGGTGAAAATGAGAAATTCTGGCCTGTGGTGGAAAAAATGATTGATTCTTTTCACATTCAAGAAGGTAATTAATTTGTCAGAATCAGGATTTACAAGATGTTAATAGTCAGTTGACTATAGGTGAAAATGAGATGATCCCGAAATTGCTTTTATTTCATCATCCTGTACATCCTGATCCAGACAATTATATGATATAATACTAAAATAGTGGAGATTAGAGGTAATAATTATGCTATCAACAGATATTAAACAAGAATCAATAATTAAAAGAATTGAGCCAGTGGTATCTATTTTAATGGCAGAAGATCCTTCATTTAAGGAGGATCTTGATTATTCAGAAATAGTCAAACATTTGGTCAAAATTGTTCAAGATAATTTAACATTTGAAAGATTTAATAATATGTCTGATGAAAAGTTAAAAGAAAATTGTAGTTTTGTCATGGCAACAGAAGTATTATCCAAAATTGGAGAAGATTTCACACCTGAACAAATGGCAATTTTTGATGAAGCAATCAAACGAAAATAGGCAATTTCATGAGTTTTTTATTAGATACTAACATTGTTTCTTTGGCTATTAAAAACGATTTTTATATCAAGCAAAAGCTAGAAGTAATGAAATTTGAGGAGGTTGATATTTATATTAGTTGCATTACCTATTTTGAAATTAGGAGAGGATTTTTAGCGGTTGATGCTCCCAAAAAAAGAGAAAGATTTAATCAACTTTGCCAAAAGTATCCTATTATTTTCTTAGATGATTTGGCAATTTTAGAAAAAGCTGCGGAAATTCATGCTAGTTTAAGATTAAAGGGTTTACCGATTCAAACTGAAGATGTTTTAATTGCTGCAACTGCAATGATTAAAGGTTTAACGGTTCTTTCTAATGATAGTGATTTAACAAGAGTTGAGGGTTTGAGCTTAGAGAATTGGTTGCAGTGAGAAAAGTTATTAATGGGGTGCAAGAACCCCACCCCCTAATGGTGTCAACTTAAGCTAAAATCCCTACCACACCTAGTTCCTAGTCTCTGACTAGGAATGCAGTTGATATCATTGAAGGCAGAGCCTTCTGGAATTCATTCCCAGTCAGAGACTGGGAATCAGATGAATCCCTACCACACCTCGTTCCTAGTCTCTGACTAGGAATGCAGTTGATGAGGCTCTGCCTCTAATATCATTGAAGGCAGAGCCTTCTGGAATTCATTCCCAGTCGGAGACTGGGAATCAGATAAACATCCTCTAATTTAAGCTTCAATGACGACGCGCAAGTTACCGCGTTTTTTCGCAACTCGACAAGCGGTAGTGCTACCAACTCGTTCAAATTCTAAATCTAAAATTGTGCCACCAATACGCAAGTTATGAAAAGATAAATTGTTAATTGATTCTGGTAAGGCGGGGTCAATGATTCGCAAACAATTATTCTGCGCGTCTGGGACTAAATTCACCATCATTTGCAATAGTTGAAAAATGCTACCTGTAGCCCAGGCTTGGGGAGTACAAGCAACGGGATAATGGACGGGAGAATTATCACCGTTCATTTCATAACCGCAAAATAGTTCTGGGGGGCGTTGATAGGGTTGCTGGGAGGTCATGTTGAATAACCCTTGAAATAGTTCCAGAGATTGATCAATTAAACCGAGCGATCGCAATCCCATTGCAATCATAGAATTATCATGAGGCCAAACTGAACCAGTATGATAACCCATTGGATTATAAGCAGGGGACAAACTACTTAAAGTTCTAATTCCCCAACCATTAAACATATCCGCAGCCCGCAGTCTTTCCGCCACACTATAGGCTTTTGCAGACGTAAATATCCCCAAATTTAAACAATGACCAGGATTAGAACTAATACTATCTACTGGTTTACCTTCTCCATCTAAAGCCAAAGCACAAAAATCTTCATCTTCTAACCAAAAATCCTGGTTAAACTTAGCCCTGAGTTGTCTAGCTTCTTTTTGCCAAAGTTCTTCTAAATCTGGACGTTGTTGGATTTTGGCAATTTCTGCAAGGCGGTTTTTCGCTGAATAGACATAAGCTTGCACCTCACACAGAGAAATTGGACCAATGGCTAATTCCCCTTTGCGGTTGACAATACAATCACCCGAATCTTTCCAACCTTGGTTAATTAAACCACCTTTAGATTTGCGAGCATAGCTAAGATAACCAGTTTCCTGGATTTGACGATCAATCCAACCCATAGCCGCTAAAGCATTTGGCCACAGTGCTTCTAAGGTTTCTTGATCATGAGTCCAACTGTAATATTCAGCATACAACATTAACCACAGCGGCGTAGCATCCACAGTCCCGTAGTAGGGTGTATGGGGAATTTCTTGACATCTCGCCATTTCTCCCAACCGCAGTTCATGTAAAATCTTACCCGGTTCTTCTTCCCGCCAAATATTATCCGTTTGACCTTGATATTCTGCCAATAGTAGCAAGGTTTCTTTGGCAATTTTGGGATTCAACATCAAGGTTTGGGACGCAGTAATGATAGAATCTCGACCAAATAGAGTAGAAAACCAAGGGACTCCAGCAGAAACAGTTTTATGTTTGCCAAAGGACTGAAGCAACAAATATATATCTTGTTCAGCCCGCGATATGACGCGATTGAAAAGACTTTTATCGGAGCTAATCCGGGTAATTTGCTGCAACCAATTTTGCTCCTCCATTAATTCAGCAGCTTTTGCCTGTGCCAAAGTAGAGGCAGAACTGATAGTAGAACTAGGTTTGTTATCAGTGAACATCTTCAGCCGATAACCTAACTTCTTAGTTTCATGAGCCGCCAATTCTATCCGCCAAACTGCCGTATAACCGTGAAACCGATTTGGTTGCAAATGCTGAAATTGAATTAGAGACTCCATGATCGAACCATCTAAGCCCTGATATGCTAGGGTAAGGGATTCTTCTTTGTATGATTGAGAAGACACAGGTGCAACATGATCAGATGTTGGGTTGTTTAAGTGTAAAAGTCTTCCCCGTTTTTGGCGGTGATGACCTCTAACTTCAAATAAATCCACAAAATCAGCTTCAAAACTCAGACTCAATTCAAAAACAATGCTGGTAGTGTTGTAATTAGCAACTTCTATTTCTTCAAATAATGCCCCATTCAGAACCAGTTCCCGACGAATACCCACAGTATCAGCCTTAAAAAGATTTTCTAAATCAGGATTGGTGCATAAAACCGAGAGAGCAAATCCCTTATCAGCGTTGCTACTCAATAATATAGGCGATCGCCCCTCAATCTGTAACTCCAAACGACTCAAAAACCTTGTATCACGGCAAAACATCCCCATACTAGGAGTGCTACCATAAAGGTAACAATCGGAAATATTCCCCATCGTATCTGTCACCAGGAATAAATCATCATCTTTAACTGTAATGGTTGGCTGTGGTCTTTGACTGACAACACAAGGCCATTCGGAAATCTCTTTCTGGTCTGCGGGAGTAAAAGTTCTGCTGTCGAGGACAATTGTTTCTGGGGTCATCAATGTATCCGGTGTCATTAGCCAAAGTTACCTATACAGGTGTAAATTTGCTCAAATCAATACTGTTAAAAGAGAAAAGTAATTAAATCCAAGACAATGAATTTCTATAAATGTATACCTTATTAATTAGAAGTCAAGCCTGAAAACTGGCTGTTTTCCAATAGTTTATTCCTTCCTCAACATTGAGAGGTGCTAGGGGTAGAGAATACTTACTCAGGCATAAAATCTCATAAAAGTAGAAAGCGGTGAATAAAAAATACTTGCCACCCTTGTTTTTTTTATACTGATATTGAATAAATAAGCATAAATAAGATCCCCGACTTCTTGGAGAAGTCGGGGATCTGACGGGGATCTGACCACCTTAATTTTGTTTAACGAAACCATTATGTCAACAACATCAGAAATTGCCGTTGAGTTTCAAAATACCAGTTTTGCCATTAATCACCGTCCTTTGTTATCTAACTTAAATTTGAGCATTCATCAAGGGGAAGCCTTAATTTTATTAGGACGCAGTGGGAGTGGCAAAACTACGACTTTAAAATTAATTAATCATTTACTTGTCCCCACCCAAGGACAAGTTTTAGTCCAAAATCGTCCCACAACTAACTGGGATGCCATTAAACTGAGAAGACGGATAGGTTACGTCATCCAAGAAACAGGTTTATTTCCCCATTTTACCATCGCTGAAAATGTCGGACTTGTACCATCTTTAGAAAAATGGTCATCACAGAAAATTCACAATAGAGTCTATGAAATGTTAAACTTAGTGGGATTAGAACCAGAAAAATTTGCTCAACGTTATCCCCATCAATTATCAGGAGGTCAACGTCAGCGAGTGGGAGTTGCTAGAGCTTTAGCCGCAGATCCACCTATCCTATTAATGGATGAACCTTTTGGCGCACTTGACCCAATTACCCGGTTAGAATTACAACAACAATTTCAATATTTACAACAACAATTAGGAAAAACCGTGATATTCGTCACCCATGATATTCAAGAGGCCTTCTTTTTAGCTACAAGAATTGGTTTAATGGATGAAGGGAATTTAGTTGTATTAGGAACTAGAAGAGAATTTCTCCAATCTCAACATCCAGAAGCAAAAGCATTTCTAGCTTGTTTAAATGTTGGTAATAATTGGGAGCAACTTAATTAAAATTAGCTAAAAATCCAAAAACTATGTTTTTCTTTCAATACGGTACAGAAATAATTTTCCATAGTGGAGAACATTTAATATTAGTCATTATATCCCTAGCGATCGCCATTTCCATTGGTCTTCCTGTGGGCATTCTGATCACTCGTCAATCAAAATTAGCTTCCCCCATTCTTGGTTTAGCAAATGCCATTCAAACCATCCCTAGTTTAGCCATATTCGGCTTTTTAATTTCCGTACCTTTTCTGGGAGGAATTGGCAAAATTCCCGCCATAGTTGCCTTAACTCTTTATGCCTTACTTCCCATAATTCGCAATACTTATATTGGCATTAATAGCATCAGTCCCGCCATTAAAGAAGCCGGGATAGGCATGGGAATGACAGATCAACAATTACTATTCCAAGTAGAAATTCCCCTGGCTTTACCAGTCATTTTAGCAGGGGTAAGAGTAGCCACAGTTATATCCGTAGGAATTGCCACAATTGCTGCTGCTATTGGTGGTGGTGGTTTAGGAGTATTTATTTTTCGCGGTATTTCCACAGTTAATAATGAATTAATTTTAGCCGGAGCAGTCCCCGCAGCTTTGATTGCTTTGAGTGCAGATTTCGGATTAGGATTATTAGAAAAAAGACTCACCAACCAAATTGAAAAAAAGGGTAAATTTAATCGTCAAATTGCCATTGTTTTAGGGATTTTTTCTTTAATCATAGCTGGATTAATTGCCTTTAACTATCAACAAAAACCCGCAACAATTATCATCGGCTCAAAGAATTTCACAGAACAAGTTATTTTAGGGGAATTATTAGCACAACACATAGAAAATCATACGAAATTAAAAGTAGATCGTCGTTTTAATTTAGGAGGAACATTTATTGCTCATGAAGCAGTAAAAGCCGGAAAAATTGCCGGGTATGTGGAATATACAGGAACTTCATTTACGACTATTTTAAAAGAAAAACCAATTAGTGATCCTGAAATTGTTTATAAAAAAGTCAAAGCATACTATGATCAAAAATTGAAATTAGCAGTGATGAAGCCTTTAGGATTTGAGAATACCTTTGCCATGATTATCCGAGGAGAAGATGCCGAAAAATGGCAAATTAAAAGCCTTTCGGAAATTGGTAAATATAGTCTGCAAATGAAAGCAGGATTTGGGTATGAATTTTTAGAAAGAGCAGATGGTTATCCAGGATTATCTAAAACCTACAACTTAAAATTTGCCAATATCAAACAAATGGAATTAGGATTAATGTATCAAGCATTAAAAGAAAAACAAGTAGATTTTATTGCTGCAAATTCTACAGATGGTTTAATTCCAGTATTAAACTTAGTGATTTTGGAAGATGATAAAAAATACTTTCCACCATATCAAGCTATACCTATTTTTAATCAAGAAATTCTCCAAGAATATCCAGAGTTAACAAATACCATTAATCAATTAGGAGGTAAAGTTTCGACAACGGCAATCCAAAAGATGAATTATCAAGTAGATAACCAATCTCAACCAGTGGAAAAAGTTGTCAGTGAGTGGTTAAAATCTCAACAATTATGATTTTTAAAACTTATAAAGTTTTATCAGCAATTTCCATAAATTTTTTGCTTTGTTTAAGAGGATGTTTTAAAAGTTTTTAATGTATAAATAAACCCCTCTCCAAACCTCTCCCCGACGCGGGGAGAGGCTTTAAAACCCCCATTCCCTGGCAGGGAAGGGGGGCTGGGGGGTTAGGTTTTTGGAAATTACTAGTTTCATCTAATACTTTTCAAACAACCTCTAATCCCATATTCTGCAATTCATTATGTAGCATAATAAATTACATTTTTTTTAGCAATCCCTAAATAAATTTAAGTTAACCTGTTGCAGTAACTTTTCTTAACACAAGCATGATTATTTGAATATTACTTGCAAAAACTGAACTAACCAATTGAGAGGTTTTATGACAACAGGTAATCATGTCATTTTCATGCACCCAGATGGTACTAGCCCATCTCACTTTGCATTTGCAAGATTTGTAGATAAGGGTCCTGATGGACGCTTGAATTGGGACAAAATGTCTAACGCTGGTGTGTATCTGGGTCACATGGAAGACCAGTTAGGGGGAACATCTAACGCTGGTGCTGTGACTCATGCTACAGGTGCTAAGGTATATGCGGAGTCCTTTGGTTTTGAATTAGGCAACCTCCCCATCACCTCCATGTCTGGGACAAACAAAACTATTGTTGAAGAAGCCAGAGACGCAGGTAAAGTTACCGCCCTAGTTCAATCTGGTGCTATTTTTGAACCTGGTACAGCCGCCTTTGTTGCTAAGACACAGCAAATTACTAACGGTGATGGAAGTATCACCGTACCTCGCGCCCAATCTGCGGAAATTGCCAAACAGGTAATTAACTCTGGTGTTGACTTTATTATGGGTGGTGGTGAACTAAACCTTCTACCTGTTGGTACAAATGGTTTTCACGGTACTGCGGCTGAACTCGATGCACTGAGTACCAGTTCTATTGTACGCCCCACAGAAAACCTAATTGAATTAGCAAAAACTAAAGGCTATACAGTTGTTTACACTGAAGAACAATTTAATGCTTTACTGGCTCTGCCTGTACCGCCAAATAAAGTGTTAGGTGTATTTGCACCTATCCATACTTTTAACGATCGCCCTGAAGAAGTTTTAGCAGCGAACAATTTACCACTATATCTGGCTACAGCACCCACCATTGCCGAGATGTTGGATGTAACCCAGAAGTTGATGGAAAAACACCCCAACTTCAAGAATGGTTCTATTGCCATTGTGGAAGAGGAAGGTACAGACAACTTCGGGAATAACAACAACGCGGCCGGAACTTTAGAAGGATTGCGCCGCACAGATGCAGCCATTGGTGTAGCAATGGAATTTATCAAGAAGCATCCTAACACCTTGATGGTTACTGCTGCTGATAGCGATGCTGGTGGTATGCAAGTAGTCGATCCTCGCACTCCTGGAACAAATCTAGGCAACATTAATAACAATCCCACTACATCCGCCCGTAACGTACCCCTAGACGGTCAAACGGGAGCTAATACTTTACCTTTTGTCGCTGCTCCAGATGCTAGTGGTGATCGGTTCGGGTTTGGTATTGCCTGGGCAGGTACACCCGACTTTAGCGGTTCAATTGTTTCTAAAGCTCATGGTCTCAATGCAGATAAATTACCTGCAACCTTGGATAACACCAAGATTTATGAGTTGATGTACGAGACCCTATTCAATAAGGAATTGGTATCTCGGAATCCTGACCCCACACCAGCCCCCAAAGCTACCAAGTCAACTGGGAATGTGATTTTTATCCATCCAGATGGTACAAGTCCTTCTCACTACATGGCAACCCGCAATGTTGATCTTGGTCCTGATGGTAGGCTCAACTGGGACAAGATGTCCAATGCAGGTGTCTATCTAGGACACATGGCAAACCAGTTAACTGGTACTTCCAATGCCGGGGCTGTCACCCATGCTAACGGTGTGAAGGTATTTAACGAGTCCTTTGGCTTGAATGAAGACCAATCTATTATTACTCCTGCTTCTGGTAAAGTTGGCTACACAATTTTAGAAGAAGCGATCGCTGCTCGTAAAGCAACCGCCCTTATTCAATCAGGTCATATTGGTGAACCGGGAACAGCCGCTTTTGCTGCTGCCACCACTAACCGCGTTGGCAACACCATCCGCGCCCGTGATAAAACCGCCGAAATTGCCGAACAGGTAATTCGTTCTGGCACTCAAATCATCATGGCCGGCGGTGAAGTTTACCTCCTACCTAAAGGTACTACTGGTTTTCACGTTACCGCCCAAATTGATGCGGCTTTTGGTGACTCCGAAGATCGTCCTACTACTAACCTGATTGATTTAGCAAAATCTTTGGGTTATACCGTAGTTTACACGGAAGCTCAAATGAATACCGCTGTAGCTAGTGCTACTGCTGCCACGAAGTTGCTAGGAGTTTTTGCTGCTAACCACACCTTTGACGATCGCACCGAAGAAGCACTAGGACTCAATAGTGCTAATCCTCTGCCCCTATATGTAGCTACTGCGCCGACAGTGGCAGAGATGCTAGATGCGTCCTTAAAAATCCTCAGTCAAGACCCCGATGGTTTCTTTGTGGTAGTGGAAGAGGAAGGTAGTGACAACTTTGCTAATAACAACAATGCAGTTGGCACTATTGAAGCTGTTCGCCGGGCTGATGCAGCGATCGGTGTAGCCATGAACTACATCAACACCAAAGATCCCAATACTTTGGTGATTACAGCCGCAGATAGCGATGCTGGCGGATTGCAAGTTTTCCAATTCGAGCCTTACACCCGTCCCGCTGGTAACTCTACCTCTAGCCCTACACTAGCGGATACTGAGCCTAGTGCGCCATTTATTCGTGTTAACCCCACTACAACTAATACAAATCAGGCAGTTTTAGATGGTGTTAATGGTAGTACAGGCACAGTTGCAGATCCTTGGAAACCCTTCGCAGCTAAAAGCAGCATTGATGGACCAATGGGTAACTTCGGTGTAGTTTGGGTCGGTACTCCCGATTTCCCTGGTAGCATTGTTGCTAAAGCCCATGGGATGAATGCAGATAAACTATCCAGCACCTTGGACAACACCGAGATTTACAATGTCATGTACCAAACTATGTTTGGTGTGACTCCCGAATTTGCGGCATCTCAACAAGCAACTCAGGTAGTATCAGGAACAACTGGTGTTGATATATTAATTGCTGGTGCAGCTAATACTACCTTTGATGGGATTAATGATACTGTGTTCACTGGTGCTGGTAATGATGAAATTGAAGCACAAACAGTATCTTCTCCCATTGCAGGACGTAACCGCATAGACTCTGGTAGCGGTAATGACACAATTTTCGCTGGCAATAATGACGTTGTGTTTGGTAGCTCTGGCAATGATCACCTTTATGCGAGTGATGTAAGCGGCTATCGCCTCTCAGGTGGTGTGGGTGATGACACCTTCTACCTTGGTTCTAATGGTCGCGCCCTCGGCGGTGATGGCAATGATATCTTCAGAGTTAGTCTTGGTGGTGGTAACTTAATTTCCGGTGGTGCTGGCGCTGACCAATTCTGGATTGTCAATGCTGAACTACCCAAAGCTGCTAATACTGTGCTTGACTTCCAAAAAGGCACTGATGTCATCGGTGTTCTTGGTATTTCCTCTAGCAGTTTGACTCTCAATGTTCTCAATGGGAATACGGAAATCGGGTTACTTGGTCAAACTGTTGCTATTGTTAATGGCGTTACCGGTTTGGATATCAATACCAACTTTGTTTTTCAATAACCGACAAGTATTGGAATTGAATTGATCATTAACCAGGGAAGAAGATCAGAATTTCTATATTTTCTTCTCTCTGGTTCTTTTTTCACTCAGAGTCTATAGTGCGATCGCTTGCTAATACTAAGTAGTGAGACAGAATTAATTACACAATGTCATTGCGTAAGCGTTGCCTGGCGTTAGCCATATGGAACGAAGTGAAATGAAGCAATTCCAAGGGTTGTGATTGCTTCCCTTCGCTCGCAATGACTGTAAATATTTTTTCCAATTACTTAATATAGTGATTCTCGTCCAAGTGAGGTAAGTAGTGAGACAGAATTAATTACACAATGTCATTGCGTAAGCGTTGCGTGGCTTTAGCCATATGGAACGAAGTGAAATGAAGCAATCGCCAGGGTTGTGATTGCTTCCCTTCGCTCGCAATGACTGTAAATATTTTTGTCCAATTACTTATACCGAAGAAAGAATTAACCGTAGATAATTTCTCCATGATGTTCATGAGTTGTCAAACTATCAATTTTGACAACTGAAATTTTCCTTATTTACCACCACATAGTTCCTGGTTCACCTTTAAATGGTCCAACAATATCAGAAGTAATCCACCCTCCGTAAAAATCACCTGTTTGCGCTTTAACTAATTCATCATTCACATAGCAAGCATCCATTAAACTGACATAAAAACTGTAATATTCTTGAATTGAGATAAAATTAGGACTGGGCTGAATATATCGCCAAGCAGCATTATTTATGTATTTATCTCCTACGGAAACATCATAATATTGACACCAACCTTTCCATTCACACCAAGTTTTTCTAGGTGTCTCTATTAAATGTTCTAACTTAATATCTTCAGCAGGAATATAATAACCCGGAGGATGACTAGTTTCTAAAACTCTTTTTCCTCTAGTGGTTTCTGCTAAAACAATCCCATTACAAATAACTTTGAGATGTTTATCGGTATCTTCTAAAATAGCAGGACGGGGATAGTCCCAAACAGATTCTTGTCCGAGTTTTGGAGGTATAGGATTTGGTTTCATGGTTATTTAATGGATGATTTTGGATTATTATAGCTACCTCACTATATCATTTATTTACAAATTTTTTAATATTTAATTCACTAAAAATGCTATTAAGTTTAGATTCAATAGAATTGACAGGAAACATAATTCCTGTTTTTTTATTCATAGGATTAAGTGTCTTAAATACTCTGTCCCAAAAACTATTAATACCATAATTACCATGAAAACCAGTATGGTGAAAATCATGAAAATTGGAAGGAATAAAGAATATTGATAAAGAACTATGTCCTTCTAAATTATAAATGTTACCTATTAAAGTCCATGCACAAAGTTGAGTAATATCATATCCAAAGATAAAGACAGGTAAAACATCTGTCATGGTAACAATAATATATTCCATAAGGCTTTTATGTCCGGCCACAAAACTTGATGTATCTTGAAATTCATGATGTTTAAGATGAATTTTAAGAAATAGTTTTGTATGCAATAATCTATGGGCTACATAAAAGCAGAAATCAGCAGCAACTATTCTCATAAAAAACCAGCCCATATTGAGAATTAAACCATTACCTCTATGAACTTCAGGAGCTAAATATATAATAATTAATGCGGTAATTAGAGCTTTTATTTCTCCTATAATGATGCCTTTTAAAGTAAAATTAGGAAATGATTGTTTTTTTACTTTCTTAACTCTTGCTGTTAGTTTTCTAGTTAAACTATCATCACTTTTGATTAATTTTTCAATAAAAATACCAGTAGCATAAAATGAGATAGTTCCAACCAACCAGTATAATAATACTTCGGTGATAAAATTTAGTTTGAGCTTATTTAACAGCAAAAAAAATAACTGTTGAGTAATTGTACAACTAATGGCAATTTTGAGATAAAATTCTAACTCGAAACAGCAATTAAAGAACTTTTTCATTTTTGTAACCCATAAAAATCATCTCAGTCAATGTTTAGAGATAAGATAATTCAAGATGTAAAGAAGTATCTTGATCACGTTGTTTTAGAGGGTGTTTGAAAAGTTTTGAATGTATAAATTGACCCCTCTCCAAACCTCTCCCCGACGCGGGGAGAGGCTTTGAAAACCCCATTCCCTGGTAGGGAAGGGGGGCAGGGGGGTTAGGTTTTTGGAGATTATGGGTTTCATCTGATACTTTTCAAACAACCTCTTAGACAATATCATTTTTGGTGAATTTAAGAAAAATTTCAAAAACAAAACTTAACTACCGACCCAATACTTGTCGGTTAAGGAAATGTAGGTTGGGTTTCGCTATCGCTCAACCCAACATTATCAAGGATTTTGTTGGGTTGCGTTCCGATTGCTCCGCGAACGGTTACGTTTCACAACCCAACCTACCATACTTGGTGGTGCAGAAAACCCCTGAAACACCTATAAATAAAGGATTATACTCGAAACAATGGATTTGAGATTTCTCAAGACATCGAACGAGGTCATTGGGTTTCAGCTTCTATTTTAACCCTTCAGCCTACCATATGATGAATTTTCAGGCTTAACCGAGCAGTATTGACTACCGACCTAATTTAACCAAATTTTTAGAGATGAGAACTTGAGAGAAAAAGAGTATACCAAATTAATTTTCCCTATTTTCATTACCAGCAGGAAGTAGAATACCTTCCATCAATAAAGTATCCATAAATATCTTCCGCAAAATTCGCTGGATCTGAATATGTTTTCCCGGCTTTACCTTTGTCAATGTTCGCAGCAACAAATTAGATTCACCCATACTTTCTACACCATCTACTAGAGTGGGTTCAAGGACATCAGGATCATTTGTTTTTAACTGTTGTCCTATTTCTTCAATCACTTGATATATATGAGTTAAATTAGAATCGTAAGGTACATAAACTTCCACTACTGCAAATATGTACTGTTTGGAGTAATTGGTAATTGAGCCAATATCTCCATTACGAATAATCTGTAATTGACCATTAGGATGTCTAATACGGGTAGTTCTCAGTTCAATAGCTTCAACAGTACCTTCTACTGTTTTCTCTTCAGCTTTCCCAGCCTCAATATAGTCACCTACCAAATAGTAGTTTTCAAAAAGAATAAAAAAGCCACAAACTATATCATTAATTAGTGTTTGTGCGCCTAACCCCACAGCAATACCAACAATCCCAGCACCTGCCAGAATAGGAGTAGGATTAATATCGAGAATATAGAGAATGGAAACCGCAACACTGAAGTAAATTAAATATTGCAACAAACTACGAAACAAAGGAATCATAGTTAAACGTCTGCTTTTTTGGATGTCAGTCAAATCCTGGTCTTTGAACAGCACCTCTTCTAGCAGTAAGTAAATCACCTCAAATATCACACGACTTATGAAAATAATAGCGATGATTTTGATGATTTTCAAACCAAAAGTGGCCAGTTTGTCTATTAACTGCACCTGCTGAACTACCAATGTGACAGTGCAGACGTAAATCACAAATTCCAAACACCGTTTCAAAAAGGGAATCAGGTGTTGGAGACCATCATAAAATCTCAACAGATTATCAGGACTGGAGTATCTGACACTCAGAACATCTAGAATATCAACAATTGCCGCAACTGCTTTGAGAATGAGTAATCCCACACCAATGATCAGATAGATTCGTAGTGCGATATATAGATATTCAGAAGCTACTGCGGGTAATTTGAGAAATTGGGTACAAGCAATCATAACCCATAACCAAATTCCCCCTTTGATTCTTTGATTGAGTGCGGTGAAAAAAGCATCAATACTTTCATCGTCTGCGGTGTTTTGATCTAATTTCTTAGCGCGATTACTAGCTATTTTCAACCAATATTTGATTGCTTTTAGAGCGAATATTGCTGCAATTACAACACCACCACTTTCAGCAATACCAATTCCTAATCCCATCCAAAATCCTGATGGAATCTTGCGAATCAGGTTTATTATATATTGTTGAAGGTTTTCACCCCGATAGATCAGAAAACCATTAGCACCGACAATCAAAATACACAATAATATGCAACTAACTAACAACAAACCAGTGATATTGCGGCGCAGGATTTTGATTTTTATATCGTCACCTTTCAATATTGATAATCTCATCAATAGCTTGAATAACTTACCTGCAAGCGATCTTAATAAGAGAAAAATAAGTATGATAATGCCGACTTCAGCTAAAATGATTAACAGGTTCATAGTTAGGTAATTTCCCCATTTTCATGATACCCAAATCATCAAATAATTCGGGTATATCTATTCTGAACTTTTTTAATTGTTGCTGTTTTGCATCGGTTTATATTTTTCTGGTTCTGTTCTCAACTCTACATACAGAGAATCAATACCCTCTTGTTCTAAAAGTTCTAAGATGGCTAAATTTAAGTTTTTCTCAGCATCAAAGTAAAGATTATCATCATTCACAAATGCCATTATTTCAATCACACGAGCATTCTGTTCAATTTTTTTGAAGCGCACTGTACAGGAGGGAGAACAACCAGGAATAGATTTTGGCATTTGTTGAATAGCATCACAAATTCTCGCGGTTTGTTGTGAGGAAATACCATCAATTTTAAGAATTAAATTCAGTCCCCACTTTAATTCTTCCCCTGGATTTTGTGACCAATTTTCCACAATTCCAGAAATCATTTTAGAATTGGGCATTTTCATGATAGAACCCCACTTAGCTAGATGCAGTGTTGTAGTTCTAAATCCAATATTGAGAATCTGCACAAAACCATCTATTCCTGCTATTCCCACCCAATCACCTTCTCGATAAAGATTATCGGAGTAGATAATAATTGTACAAAACCAGTCATAAACAATGTCTTTGAAGAGTAACCCTAATGTGATACCAGCACCACCAATTAAACCCACAAGTGCTGCTGCTGATTGTCCTAAAAATATCTCGCTGATTTTAATTGTTAAGACAATAATTGCTGCCGATTGAAAGATTTTCGGCATCAAAGGTCTGAGTAATTCATCAAGTTCAGTTTCCGTATGCAGCACTATGTTAGCAATTACTTGTCCTAAAATTGAAGAACTACGATAAACAACATAGGCAACTATAAAGAGAACTATTAAGTTTAAAAATCTACTAATTGTCTCGCTTAATTGAGAGCCTAAGTTATCGGCAATAATCTCCTTACTCAGCCAAAATCCACCAATAAGAATTAGCCAATTTATCGCAGGTTTGATAATAGCAATTAATTCATCATCAAGGGTAGTCTCTGTTTTTTTAGTGAAGCTTTCAATGGTTTTAATTATAACTGCCAGAAAAAATCTTCGTAATGTCTGTGTCAACGTTAGAATGATGAGAACAGCAGCAATTTTAGCAATGGGAATATTGGAATAATTGATATTTTTGAGCGTGTTCCAGATAATTTCCATGATTTACCCTGATAGATATTTGAGTCGGTTAATTTTATATCATTTGATAATGACATCATTATCATGATATCAGCATTCAGAATTTTTCAAAAATTTTAGAGGATGTTTGAAAAGTCGTATCCCGTAATTTTCATCACATTGTTACCCCCCTTTCCCCTTATAAAGCTACGGTGTACACACAAGTGAATCACTATTATTTCTCAAATTACCCCACCCTAACCCTCCCCTTGTAAAGGGGAGGGGACTAGATTTTTCGGTTTCTCCCCAAAGCATTGTGGGGATTAAGGGGGGTAATTTAACTTGTGTGTACATGATAGCCTTATAAAGGGAGGAAACAATAAAATAAAAATCCAGTTCCCTCCCCAAAGCATCGGGGAGGGTTAGGGTGGGGTAAAAAATATTTGATACATCAACCATAACTTTTCAAACACCCTCTTAACTATTGAATCCTGAATGCTGACACAAAACTTATTCAACTTGACAAAGAATCAAACCAAACCATCCTTTTTCATCTGTCCAAGTTTTGACAGTATTTAATCCTTTACTTTGTAATTGTGTTTCTATTGTTCTTAAATCAAACTTGCGAGAAATCTCTGTTAATATACTTTCTCCCTCTAGAAAATGCACCTTTAAATCCAAAATTTCCAAGTTAACCCAATGACTTTTTTGGCAATGTAAATACATCTCAATTTGATGATCAGCTTGATTATAAACTGCTTGATGTCTAAACAAACTGATATCAAAGTTACCTTGAAACCGCCAATTCAAATGAGAAAGCATATTCAAATTAAAAGCAGCAGTTACTTCTTGACTGTCGTTATAAGCTGCTTCTAGAATATCTGTAGGTTTTTGTAAATCAATACCCAGTAGAAAGTAATCTCCTGGTTGTAAAGTTTGAGAAACTTGATTTAAGAAAATATCACATTCTTCCGGGTTAAAATTGCCTAAAGAACTTCCCAGAAAAAACAACATCCGCGATTGTAAATAATTCGATTCTAGATGAACTAAAGCTTGTTCATAAGTTCCCAATAATCCATGAATAGCAATATCAGGATACTTTTCTTGTAACTGTAAAACACTAGTTTTGAGAATCCCCCCGCTGACATCAATAGGCAGATATCTACAACTACCAGAAATTTTCTGATAAGCAGTTAATAAAGCTTGAGTTTTAGTAGAACTGCCACTACCTAATTCTATTAACTCACAACAATTTGTAATTTCGGCAATTTCATCAGCGTACTGCTGTAAAATCCAGGCTTCTGTGCGAGTCGGATAATATTCTGGTAACTCACAAATTTGTTCAAATAATTGAGAACCAGGATCATCGTAAAAATATTTAGGTGGTAAACTTTTGGGTTTTTCAGTTAATCCCCTAATGACATCTTTACCATCAATACTTAACTCTTGATAATGATGATCTAAAACGGTTAAAGGTTGTGTAATCATTTTCTAAATCCTCTAAGGTGGCTATAAGATTCCCGACTTCTTTTGTATTTTTGTAAATAAATTACCAATTAATATTCAGAAGTCGGGGATCTCGATTTTATATTCAATCCAAACTTTCAGCCACTCTAAAACCGACGTGCTGATAAAAATAAGGACGAAACCAGTTACGATAACAAGGTAAAGCCATTGTACCATTCGTTGCCCAAGAACCGCCCAACATCATAAAATGTTTATTATCAAAAAAGGGTGCAGATTGATCTGCATAAAGATGATGAGTTTGAAATCCTGGTAAGGGTTTAAATGTTTCTCCTAACCATTCCCAGACATTACCCCGTAAGTCAGAAAGTCCAGATTGATGATTTCCTGAAAACATTCCCACAGGAGTTGGGGAAATGAATTGTAAGTTGAGATTATAATTATTTACTAAACTAGAATCTTCAGATATTGTTAATGCTTGATTCCATTCTGCTTCCGTCATTAATCGAGTATTTTTACCTTTCCATTGACAAAATGCCATTGCTTCATAATGGTTGACTTCCACTGGCCAATCTAAAGGTAAATCTAGTTCATCAAATGTGGCACGATAGCGATAGTTATTTTCTTGGTATATCCAGAATTTGGGATGTTGGATATTGTAAAGTTGTTTCCATGCCCAAGATTCAGTATGCCAATAATTGATATTATTGTACCCACCGGCTTGGACAAATTCTAAAAATTCTCCATTGGTAATCAGATATTGACTTGCTAAAAATGGTGGGACTTCTCCTTCTAAATCACCATATTCACTATCCCAAGCAAAAGTTAAATCATCTTGGCGTTTTCCTAATTTCACTATACCACCAGGAATTTCTCGCATTTGATTATGGGGAATTTCTCGATTAGTAGGTGCATAATTCCATCCTTGGGGACGGTTTAAGTTCTCAATAGGTAATTGACGCAGTAGCATAGATGAGGTTTCTAGGTGAATGCGACTATGTTCTATTCCCATTAATAAAGCCCAGATAGGATGCTGTTGATGAATGGGTAAATTTAAAGGAGTTTGATGAATAATTGCGGTAATTTCTGCTCTAGCTTTGTCTCGATATTCCCAAACTTTTTGAAGATCAGGCCAATTAACTCCTTGAATGGCTACTTCTAATTCTGTCGGTGTTTCTGGATCAACGCCAATTTCAAATAGGGTTTCATATTGGGAGTTAATCCGATGTTTGATTAATCCCACCTGCATTAATTTATTGATATAAAAAACAGCCGAATGTCCAAGGTAGAAAATTAATTTATTTCTTAAAGGATCGGGATTTAGATAGAAGGTTTCTTCCTTAATTACACTTTTCATTAAGGTTTCTTCCATTTCCCAGGAATTTTCAAAATAGTTAAGTAGGATTGTTGAACTACAATCATTGAGTTGGGGAATAAGAGCATCTATCATTTTATTGACCTGGTGAATTAATTTCTGGTAATATCTGGATTGATTAATTTTTTTAAATCAAACCAGTGACTAATCCTGGGATTAATAAAATTTTTATCTCAATGATAAATATTTACAGGAATTGTACAGGAATTTTTGTGCAAGAATTATATGCTATGTATTTAATTATCTTATTTTGATACCATTTTTTTGTTTTTAATTAAAATTTAATATTTTCCAGTAAAATCACTACCAGCCGGATTCCTGTATTTAATGTTTTCAGTAAAATTACCAATAGCTGAATTACTATATTGACAAAAACAAATATAAACAATCTTTTTAGGCTAGTCTAAACTAAGTATATTAATTTCTAAGAATACCAATTTTTTGGGCGAGTTTGTTAGAATCATACATTAGCCCCTGTTATAGTGTTTTGGCGTTAGTTGCCAACAAAGCTATATTGGAATCGTCAGTAACCCAGCCCCAAAGGGACTGGCTTACGCAATGACATTGTGTAATTAATTCTATCTCACTCAAATCT
>NZ_VILC01000022.1:52419-62284 GCF_009712065.1 Aphanizomenon sp. UHCC 0183
GTATGTGTTTAATGACCAGTGACCACTGACTAACGACTAATGACTAATGAGTATTTCTACTTCTGTACTGAGTGATTTACTAGACTCACTCCCCCATCTACGACCTCAGTTATATTTTAAGGCTTCACTAACTGCACTCTCCCATGCTATGGAGGATCAGGTTTTAGCCGCTAATTTGGATCGTCCTCTGATTATTGCTAGTTTTCAGAAAGAGCGATTTTACCGTCAAGAAGCCCATCGTTATCAACGACTGGCGGAAAAAAGTAATCAAATATATGTATTATCTGCACCGGAAACGGAGTTTGCTAATAGCTCAGAATATTATGAAAAGATCGCTTTTGAGCATGATGATGCTTTAGCTCAAGAATGGCACTTACTAGTAGTTGCTGATAATTATGCTACTTGCTTAATCTGTAGAGAAAGCTTGGGTTCTCTGGCTAAAAATCAACATACCTCAGAGATGCTCCCTAACTTGGATATGGATACAGCGCAAAGATTTGAGGGGATTTGGACATCGGAAAAAGGAGTGTGTTTAAAAGCTGCCCAATTGTTATTAGATAGAATTCAGGTGTATCGTCCAGATTTAGCGGAAAAAGTTGATGAAGTGTCCAGTCGGTTTGGAATTGGGAAATTAACAGGCAGGTCAGTGATCAATTCTGATCATGAGTATGCTTGTGATCTTGATACTGACCCGTTTGTGCAGCGGTTGGTGACATATCTGCAAGCTAGTCAGTATAAGCTGCATAAAGCTTACCGTTCGATTGCGGCTCAAGCCCAGAAAGAACGGCTGGTAAATTCGATTAGTACAGCAATTAGGCGATCGCTTGATCCACGGGAAATTCTCCAAGTGGCAGCGCAAGAATTAGGACAACATTTAGGAGCCTGTCGTTGTCTAATTTATCGCGCCCAAGCTACAGATGCCAAAGCTATAATTGAACATGAATTTTTGAACTCTAATATCTCATCGGTACTGGGTCAAAGTTGGGAGTTAGAACATAATCCCCTATTTCAGCAGGTGCTACAACAGCTTGAGGGGGTATGTGTGGCTGATACCCTGGGGGACTTTCAAGTCAAGAAATCACCAGCCTTATCCTCGATTGTCAGGCAGTTTGGCGTGCGTTCTTGGTTGATCGAACCGGTATTATATCAAGGGCGACTATTGGGAATTGTGGAGTTACATGATTGCCATTTTCCTCCCCATGAATGGCAACCAGGGGAGTTAGACTTAGTGAAAGCGATCGCTACCCAAATTGGTACAGCCCTGATTCAAGCCGAATCTTTTGCCAATTTAGAAGAACTCAACCAACAACTAGAAGCTTTAGACCGCACCCGGAGTAATTTAATTGCCATTACTGGACACGAACTCCGCACTCCATTATCCACCATTCAAGTTTGTTTAGAAAGCTTGGCTACTGAACCGGATATGCCTTGGGAATTGCAACAAATAATGTTGAGTACAGCCCTTGCCGACTCCGAAAGAATGCGGAAACTCGTACAAGACTTTTTAACCCTTTCTAACTTAGAAAGCGGTCGGGTAGAATGGCATCCTGAATCATTAACCATTCAAGAATGTATAGATTTAGCCCTCAGTCGCTTACGGACACGCTCTAGCCAAGAAAAAATACCCAAAATCACAACTCAAATTTCCGACAACCTACCTTTAGTCAGGGCTGACGGTGATTGGTTAGTGGAGGTAATCGCCAAACTTGTAGATAATGCTTGTAAATTTACTCCCTCTTCTGGGCAAATTATTATTAAAGCCATTAGCAATAGTCAGGAGATGCTAGAAGTCACCGTAGCTGACACAGGGCGAGGAATTGAACCCAACCGCCTAGAAATCGTTTTTGACCGCTTTTATCAAGAGGAAGGGGCATTGCGCCGAACTACCGGGGGAACTGGCTTAGGTTTAGCCATTTGTCGGCAAATTGTCAATGGCTGGCATGGAAAAATTTGGGCAGAGTCCACAGGTAAAGACCAAGGCAGTCAGTTCCATTTTACTATTCCCATTGTGTATGGTAGTCAGGAAAATAATTGACAACTGACAACCAACCAATCACTAAAAACTGTTACAGTCTATAACGCGATCGCAACATAAATCCAGTTCCAATGTTAGTATGCCGTAAAAACCTACAAGAGACAGTTTATGGCAACTTTGACTGGAAAAACCCCAATCTTTGGTGGCAGCACTGGCGGACTACTCACAAAAGCTGATGTAGAAGAAAAGTATGCTATCACCTGGACTAGTCCCAAAGAGCAAGTGTTTGAAATGCCCACTGGTGGCGCTGCTAAAATGGTAAAAGGCGAAAACCTACTTTACATTGCTCGCAAAGAGTACGGTATTGCTTTAGGCGCACAACTTCGCAAATTCAAAATTACCGACTACAAAGTTTACCGCATTCTCCCCGGCGGCGAAACTACCATGATTCACCCTGCTGATGGCGTGTTCCCTGAAAAGGTAAATGCTGGACGTTCTATGGTGCGTCACGTACCCCGCAGAATCGGTCAAAACCCCAACCCTGCACAAATCAAATTCAGCGGTAAAGCTACTCACGATGCTTAATCCTTAGGCAATGGGTGATAGGTAATGGGTAATGGGGAAGAAGAAAAAACTTTGCCCCCTTGCCCATGACAAAAAACTCACTTTTAATTTTTAACTGTTAATTTTTATTATGATTTTTCCCGATTTCGACCAGTTTCAGAAACTTGCTGTCCAAGGTAATTTTGTGCCAGTGTATCAGGAATGGATAGCCGACTTAGATACACCTGTATCCGCTTGGTATAAAGTTTGTGCAGATCAACCTTATAGCTTTTTGCTGGAATCGGTGGAAGGTGGCGAAACTGTGGGTCGTTATAGTTTCTTAGGTTGTGATCCTTTGTGGATTTTGGAAGTAAGGGGTGATAGAACAACCCAAACCCATCGAAATGGTGATCAACAGGTTTTTATAGGTGATCCGTTTACAGTTTTATCTGAATGTTTAGCACCATATCACCCAGTAAAATTACCGGAATTACCTTCAGGTATTGGCGGTTTATTTGGGTTTTGGGGCTATGAATTAATTAATTGGATTGAGCCGCGTGTACCAATTCATGCTCAAGATGAACGCAATATACCCGATGGATTATGGATGCAGGTAGACCAGTTATTGATTTTTGACCAGGTAAAACGGAAGATTTGGGCGATCGCCTACGCAGATTTACGTGATCCAGCCGGGTTAGAGGTAGCATATAAAAAGGCGAGCGATCGCATTCAGGAAATGGTCAGGAAGCTATCTTTGCCCCTATCACCAGAAAACACCAAATTAGCTTGGACAGCCCCTGGAAACAAGCCTAAAGCGGGCATAGAGGACTATACCAGCAACTTTACCCGGACAGAATTTTGCGCCAGTGTGGAAAAAGCCAAAGCACATATTAAAGCTGGTGATATTTTCCAAGTTGTCATCTCACAACGCTTATCCACAGAATATACAGGCAATCCCTTCGCTTTGTACCGTTCTCTGCGGCAAATCAATCCTTCGCCTTACATGGCTTATTTTAACTTCCAAGACTGGCAAATTATCGGTTCTAGTCCCGAAGTCATGGTGAAAGCAGAATGTAATGATGAAGGGGAAATTATCGCCACAGTCCGTCCCATTGCGGGAACTCGACCAAGAGGGAAAACTACAAAGGAAGATGCCGCTTTAGCCGCTGATTTACTTCAAGACCCCAAAGAAATCGCCGAACACGTCATGTTAGTTGATTTAGGGCGCAATGATTTAGGGCGGGTGTGCAGCAGTGGTAGTGTCAAGGTTGATGAATTAATGATTGTTGAACGCTACTCTCATGTTATGCACATTGTGAGTAATGTGGTGGGTAAGTTAGCACCGGGTAAAACTGCATGGGATTTATTAAAAGCGTGCTTTCCTGCTGGGACTGTCAGCGGTGCGCCTAAAATCAGGGCGATGGAAATTATTAATGAGTTAGAACCAAGTCGCCGGGGTGTATATTCGGGTGTCTATGGATATTACGATTTTGAAGGACAATTGAATAGTGCGATCGCCATCAGAACTATGGTATTACATAATCAAACGGTAACTGTCCAAGCTGGTGCAGGTTTGGTGGCTGATTCTGACCCAGAAAAGGAATATGAAGAAACACTCAATAAAGCTAGAGGGTTATTAGAAGCTATTCGTTGTTTAAGGTGAGTTTCGCGCAAAGATACAAAGGAGCAAAGACGCAAAGTTTAAGAGTTTAGATTTTCGGCGTTGCTGGTTAAGAGTATGATTTTGTTATGCCTACGGCACGCTGCGCGAACACGCAGAGGCGCTCCAGTCGCAGAGAGTAAGAGTTTGAAATCATTGATTTTTCAATTTCATACCCTAATTCAGCAACGCCAGATTTTCCTGATCAATACTGGAGTTAAACTATGATACCAGCTATTAGTAGACCTTCAACTTTACTTGGTCGAATTCAAGTTGAAAAAGTAGATAAATTCAATTTATTTAAATTTACTGATGAACTCCAGAAGCGAATGGAAGAACTTTTGGAGAGAAAAAAAGCTAATTTACTAACTTCAGAAGAAGTTATAGAATTGGAAGCTATTGGAGAGTTAGACAGAATTTTCACTCACATCAATGCGATGTTAGTAGCTCAAGTATGACTAAGTAATTGGACAAAAATATTTACAGTCATTGCGAGCGAAGGGAAGCAATCACAACCCTGGCGATTGCTTCATTTCACTTCGTTCCATATGGCTAACGCCACGCAACGCTTACGCAATGACATTGTGTAATTAATTCTGTCTCACTACTTATTGCTATTGAAGCAATTCGTTGTTTAAGGTGACTTTTAACCAATTGAATCCCAGCAGGAGAATAGAGATATGAGTATTGTGATTACAGATGAAGTTTTGCAGACAATTCAAATGTCTGACAAAGAATTAGTTCAAGAAATAGCAATTTTGCTCTTTGAACAAGAACGGTTTACTTTAGGACAAGCGAGTCATTTTGTAGGTATGAATCAACTTGAGTTTCAACGATTACTTGCTAGTCGAAAAATTCCCATTCACTATGATATTGCTGAATTTAGGGAAGATGTAAAGAGTTTGAAAGCTAATAATTGGCGATGATTATTATTAGCAATACATCACCTATCAGTAACCTAGCTGCGATTGGACAATTAACTTTATTGCAGCAACTTTATGGTAAGGTCATTATTCCACAAGCAGTCTATCAGGAAATTCTCGCTTCTGGTAGTACAGATCCAGGTACATTAGCACTTGAAACTCTCAATTGGATTGAAGTTAGACCAGTTACAAATATTGTTCTAATTCAGACTCTACAAACAATTTTAGATCCAGGTGAAGCAGAAGCGATCGCTCTTGCTGTTGAGTTAAATGCTGATAGACTGATTATTGATGAGCGAAAAGGTAGAAATGAAGCAATAAAGTCTGGTTTACAGGTTACTGGACTCTTAGGTGTTGTACTAGCTGCTAGACAACAAGGGTTTATTCCACTGGTAAAACCTATATTAGATGATTTGATTGCTAATGGTTTCTGGATTCGTGAACAGTTGTATGCAGAAGTTTTATTAGTTGCAGGAGAATAGCAAACGTACAAGATAAAATCATATCAATCCGCTATTACTCAAAATCAAGAGGATTGAATGTTATTGAAGATTGTGCGCTATGACGAACATAGAGAATATAGACAATATCCCCTTCAACAGTAAAAATTACACGATATTTATTTCTTCCTTTTCCATATAAAAGTTGTCTTATTTCTTCAGGAAAATCATCATTTTCTCTAGCAAAAGTGCAACGTTTAGGTTTATCTTGCAAAGTAGCAATAGTATCCATTAAATCCCTAAACCATTGATCTGCATAATCTGGATTATGTTGTTTTAACCAAAGATATGCAGCTTCTATTTCTAGTTTGGCATTACCAGTTAATTTAACCTGAAATTCCATGTTTTTGGTGCATTTCTTCAATAAACTGATTTAGAGATTGTGTATTACCTGTTGCTATATCTTCTAATCCTTTCTTTATACCGATGAGAGTTTCTAACTTTTCCAAAGTATCAAGTAATTGTTGATAAGCAACAGCATCTTGTACTACTAATTCTGCTTTTCCATTCACTGTTAAAACTATAGGATTTCCAGTTTCTTTCATCTGACTAATCAGTTCATTCGTATTGCGTTTAAAGGTTGAGAGTGACTGAATATCTTGACTTAAATTAATCATGAGAATTACTCCGCACTAAATTTGCGTCTAATTTAATCTTATCACACAAACGAAAAAGTAACTGTTCACACCCCCCCTATCTTTAACGAGAGATCAAGGGTTTCGATAATTTTAGAGGGGGTGTGAATAACTACACGAAAAACTGCTATCGTAAGTAATGGGACAGAATTAATTACACAATTGATTTTTCTGTTCCCAGTTAAGAGTTCCCTGTTCCCTCTCTCAACGAGTGAATTTAATTTTGTCCGACTACTTAGCAGAAAGTTGTGAAGCTATTTTTACGATCAACTTATGAGTAATTTGATTTTTTCTTCGTCTTTTGAATATATTTCTTGTTTAATTATTTTTTTGTCTTCCTCTAAGGATTCTGGATTTAATTGTAAGTCATTATAATATGAATTTTTGCCGGGAATATATGATTCTGGCAAGTTATGAGGCTGCACGACATAAATATTTTTAACATCCAGATGATCATCAATTTCCAATAAATATTGAAATCCATCAATTGGTGATAACACTAAATTTCGTAAACTAAGTTGGTTCTACCGTTCCCCTTATGATTAAATATTCCTTTCATATGTCCAAAACCATTACTGTATATGGGTTTTGTCTAAATTAAGAGCGATCGCTTATTTTTGAAGATATTAAACCCTCAAATCCAGTTAGAGCAAGGGTTTCGATGATATTTTTGATAAAATATCATAAAGGGAGCGGTAGAGCCACTAAGTTCACCCTCCAAATACTTTATTAATGATTTTCTCTTAACTCTAAAAACCAACCAGCGATTGAATTTATCATCTACATCACACCAATTATAAATATAAAAGTCTCCATGTTCACTTTTAAATACTGACAGTAGTGAACCGTCGAAATAGCTTAGATCAACTATGTAGGTAAGATTTAGGGGGAATTGATTAAACTGACATCCTAATACGGTTTCCATCACACTTTACCTTGGATTGTATAAAACAGCAATGATCTCAAATTTATTACTCCTATTTTATTTCTAAAAATGTTGAATCTTGCAACAAAACTTTATCTATCTGTTGTAAAAGTGATTCTAAATTAGCAGAATTATCTAAAACCACATCAGCACGAGCAATTTTTTCCGCAATAGGTAATTGACTATTAATTCTCGCTGCTGCTTGTTCCGCTGTTAAATTATTCCGTTCTATTAATCGCTGTTGTTGCTGTTGTGGGGAACAAGATACCACCCAAATTTGATTAACTAGATTTTCTAAATTAGCTTCAAATAATAGGGGAATCACTAAAACTAAAGTATTTGCAGATGATTCTTTAATAGCTTTATCAAAACAATTTCTTACATAAGGATGAATTACCCTTTCTACCCAATAACGTTCTTCCGGTTGATTAAAAATAATTTCTCCTAATTTGGATCTATTTAAATTACCATCACTTAATATGATTTCTCTACCATATTTTTCAGCAATTTGTGACAAAATAGGAGAACCGACAGATACCGCGTCTCTCGCATAAATATCTGCATCTAAAATCGGTAAATTGTAAGTTTTAGCTAAGTAATTAGCAACTGTACTTTTACCTGTCGCAATTCCACCAGTTAAACCAATTAAGTTTTTAGTCATTGGTTATAATACTAAATTAAGATGAATCTTCATAGAATCAGATTTTAAGATTTATTGAACGCAGATAAACGCAAATAAACGCAGATAAAGAGGGATGAATTAATGGATTTCATGATTCTGTGCCACCTCACATAAGGTTGGTATTAGTCATTAGAAAATTCAGCTATGATTTGTACATTTAATTATGGCATTTGTTAAACCTTCTAAGGTATATTCTTCTGCTTCAATATCTACTCTCCCAAATACAGTTTGACAGGTTTTTGAAGTTTGGGGACCAATGGAAGCTATGCAAACTCTGGCTAAATTTTCGGGATTGTAAGTAAATATATGCGCTGTTAATTGCGAGAAAAATAGCACTGTTTTAGAACTGGCAAAGGTAATAATATCTACAGTATTATTAACTAAAGCATATTCAGCCGCAGGAGGGATACTTTGAGGACAGCAAGATTCATAAGCGGGAACTTCAATTACTTCTGCACCTTTGCTTGTTAATTCCTTTACTAATACTTCTCTTCCACCACTTTCAACTCTGGGAAATAATATCTTTTTACCTATTAGTGATTCGGGAAAGTTTTCCACTAAGGAATCAGCAACAAAGTTAGGAGGAATAAAGTCAGCTTGGATATTTTGCTTTTGTAAACTTTGGGCTGTTTTTTCCCCAACAACAGCAATTTTTACACCAGCTAAAGCATTTTTATCTTGACCGGATTTTGCTAATCTCTCAAAAAAGTATTCTACACCATTACTAGAAGTGAGAATTAGCCAATTAAAAGTTGATAAATGCAAAATTGCCTGATCTAAAGCGTCCCAACTGCTAGGGGGTCCAATTTCTAAAGTTGGCATTTCTATCACATTAGCACCTGCGGAGGTTAAGCGATCGCTAAATTGATGAGATTGTCCGACAGAACGGGTAACTAAAATGGTTTTCCCAGCAAGGGGAGAAAGATTGTAATTCACGGTTGACATTAAATTTGTCGTCTTAATAATTTTTGGTTTCGCGCAAAATCAGTAGGTTGGGTTGACGCAAGGAAACCCAACATTTCTTATATCTCAATATTTCCTAGACTTAGTTGGGTTTCACTTCGTTCTACCCAACCTACAATTAATTTTAATACATTTTTACAAATGGAAGATTTATATTTTTTCATATTACAGGTAATCGCGTAATCGCACAACTTCACCAATGACTATAACTGCGGGAGAGAGAGATAAGTCAGCGGTTTGTTCAAGGATATTTCCCAGTTCTCCTGTCCAGATTTGTTGACGAGGTGTTCCAGCCCAACGGATAATAGCAATCGGTGTAGAATAGGATTTTCTATATTTTATCAGTTGATGGATTATTTCTGGTAAATTTTTCCCCCCCATCAAAATTACTAAGGTTTCTAATCTTGCTAATGCTTCCCAGTTTAAAGTTTCTGGTTGATGGGCTGTACAAACTGCAAAACAACGACTAATAACGTTATCTGTGAGCGGAATTCCGGCTAATAATGGTGCAGCTAATGCAGAAGAAATTCCCGGAATGATTTCAAATTCACAACCTGCATTTTTTAAAGCTGCAATTTCTAAAATACAGCGCCCAAATATGAAAGGGTCTCCCGATTTTAGTCGAATAACTTGCTTTTTTTCTAAACAATATTTTACCAA
Source organism: Aphanizomenon sp. UHCC 0183 (assembly GCF_009712065.1). Lineage (NCBI taxonomy): Bacteria > Bacillati > Cyanobacteriota > Cyanophyceae > Nostocales > Aphanizomenonaceae > Aphanizomenon > Aphanizomenon sp. UHCC 0183. The sequence goes on from NZ_VILC01000022.1 coordinate 61,886, forward strand.
TAAAGCGTTGATTTCCGTTTGGGAAGTGCTGGGTTTACCTCCACGTTTACCAACATCTATTTTTAGGCAATCAATAGGAACACAATCTAATAATTGACTATCAACTAAAGCATCATAAACCAATACCTGGGCGGATGCTAACAGCCGATAGGCTTTAACGGTTAAATATTCTACATCTCCAGGACCCGCACCAACAAGATACACCTTACCCATTTCCTTACTGACATTTATTAAGTACGCAGGCAAAACTAATTATATAAGTAGTCGGACAAAATTAAATTCACTCGTTGAGAGAGGGAACAGGGAACACTTCGCTCTCTCTTCTAGAATTCCTTACTATACTGAGTATAGTAACGTAGTATTGTACATTGTGCATTGTTTTTTCCCTGTCTTAGGGAA
>NZ_VILC01000022.1:62627-69216 GCF_009712065.1 Aphanizomenon sp. UHCC 0183
AATTTTCAATGTCAGCACAATTGTTACTGGTAGATGACGAACCGGGATTGCGGGAAGCCGTCAAAGAATATTTACAAGAAAGCGGTTTTAGGGTTCAAACTGCCAGTAATGCCCGTGAAGGTTGGAACTGGATGCAAGAGAACACCGCTGATTTGGTCATTTCTGATATTATGATGCCCCAGGTGGATGGCTATCAGTTCCTCAAGCAAATGCGAGATGACCCCCGTTTCCAAGCCTTACCAGTGGTCTTTCTAACTGCTAAGGGCATGACAGGCGATCGCATTCAAGGCTATCATGCAGGTGTTGATGCGTATTTACCTAAACCATTCGATCCTGATGAATTAGTTGCCATAGTTGAAAACTTACTAGCGCGTCGCAGCGCCCAATCTCCCACTACCGGAGAAGACGGCGACACCCCAAATCTTGCCGATTTGGCTAATCAAATCGCTCAAATTAGAATACTATTAACTCACAGGAGTGCCATATCCCAATCCCCAGCCCCGTTTAAAATAGATTTGACTCCTAGAGAGCAAAGTGTTTTAAATTTGGTAGCGGAAGGATTAATGAATAAAGAAATTGCCCGTCGCCTAGAAACAAGCGTCCGCAATGTCGAAAAATATGTCAGCCGTTTATTTAGTAAAACTGGTACTAATAGCCGCACGGAGTTAGTTCGTTTTGCCCTAGAACATGGTCTAGCTAAGTGAACTAATCCTTTAGTGATGAGAGTTACATGGTAAGAAAATGGTAAAATGCACCTAGATAAATTTGCTGCCGAAATAGCAACATGATGTTGCATATTTTACTACTAATTCTCTTGGCTTGTTAGTACGAAGACACAAATATTGTAGACGTAGTTTTACGTTTACAAGCAAGCTTACTATTTGGGAAAATAGGTAGAGGCAGACTTTTAACACTTAACCCTGAAACCCCTAAATTAGACCGGCTATCACAAATAACTACGCTAAATACTATTGTACAGTATCAGCGAAATTGCGTAACCGCATCAGTTGACGGCGCATTTGTGGAGAGGCTTTAAACTCTGAAATCTCCTGAGCTTTAACTGATGCTTGTAAGGTTTCTAAAAAATCGTCAGATCCTTCTGTTAAAGCTTCTAGTAATACTTGTAACAGTTGCTCACGATCACTTAACAAACTCTTTTCCTCAATCAGACGGAATTTGAGGTGAATTTCACAGTCATAAACACCTACTTCGGGATTATTTATTTGACGTGGTAATGCTTTGGAGTTCATAGTTTTGAGGATTTATTTGCTTAGTGGTTATACGGATTAGGGATTAAATCTCCAGAAAAATTCCTTATACTTTCTTTATACTTTTGTGAATCCAAAGTTTTTACAGATCAGAATTTCTCCTTATCCGTAAAACTGGCATTCTATTTTACTCCCCCTGTCTTTTTTCAGTTAGATTTTACTATTTTTCGATGTTTCTTTACTAGTTATGGCATATCTTAGCCATAAACTATTATTCAATTTTCAAGATGTCATACCATGAAGTTTTTGTAAATAGTTAATTAGCCCTTGATAAAGGTTTTTACATCAACTTGTTAAAAACGTCAAGAAATATTATTTTTTTACTTTTATTCCCTGATAATACTTAAGAATTTTTACTGAAGACACTCCTTTGATAAATGCAATTCATAATTGTAGGAAAATTAACTAAAGTCACTAGAAGTTGAGTATATTTACATGAGAAAAAACCAGAATCAGTAAAAAAATCAGAAAATTTTTTGTGAATAATCACATCCATGAGGCAAAATTAACTTCTCAATTGCAACAGAGGGCAGGTAACTGGTTGTCAACCCGAAAATGGCGGGTGAAGGCAAGCAGGGGAGGTAGGGGGAGAAGAGGGGTAGGGGGGTAGGGGAGGTAGGGGAGGTGGGGGAGGTAGGGGATGTGGGGGAGGTAGGGGGGGTAGGGGAGGGAAGAACAGAAGTTTTTTCCGATCATTACCCGTCAAAATAAATTTGACGAACTACTAGGTGAACACAATAAAACCAAACTGTGTAAAGAAACGTAAAATCGCTGAAAACCTCTTTACTCTTGCCTCTTGCCTCTTGCCTCTTTCTCCTTCCATTCCTTTTTTCCTGACTCAGTGACTCCTGGGCGCAGTCCCGCAGTCCCTGCGCCCCTACATCCTGATGAGAGTGACCGAAATGACGGGACACAAGCCCCGTCCTTCTAGGACGGCTTTTCTTGATTCTTAATATACTCTTTTAATATTTCTAGTGGCGCACCACCGACTGAAGTGGCAAAATAGCTGGGACTCCATAGAGATTCTTTGTGGGGTTTTTTATATCCGGCTTGTCCAGTGCAGACCAATATATAATTAATTTACAGCCCAATGATAGCATTAACCATGAAAGCCAGATATCAATTCCGTTTCTACCCTACAGACCAACAGCAAAAGCTTTTAGCTCAATTGTTTGGTTGTGTTCGCGTGGTTTGGAATGATGCACTGGCTATTTGTAAACAAGCAGAAAAACTACCAAGTAACAACGACTTGCAAAAGTTGGTTATTACTCAAGCAAAAAAAACTATTGAGCGGCAATGGTTGTCTGATGTTTCTAATATTCCTTTGCAACAATCGGTTGCAGATTTGGGAGTTGCCTATAAAAACTTTTTTGATTCGCTAAAAGGGAAACGCAAAGGTAAAAAATTAGGTCGTCCTAAGTTCAAAAAGAAGACTAATCAGCAGTCAGCACGATTTAGAATCGGTGGGTTTTCAATCAAAGGGGATGAGGTTTATCTAGCCAAAATTGGTAACGTTAGCCCGATTTGGTCAAGAGATTTACCCTCCGCTCCTAGCTCTGTAACAGTAATAAAGGATTGTGCTAACCGTTATTTTCTCAGTTTTGTAGTAGAAGTTGAACCCGTTAATATTGATGCTAAAAACCAAAGTATCGGTATTGATTTGGGGATAAAAACTTTTGCTGTCATGAGCAATGGAGAAAAAGCCCAAAGCCCCGATTACTCAAAATTAGACAGGAAGATTCGCAAACTTCAGAAGAAATTAGCACGGCAACCAAAAGACTCACAACGAAGAAATAAGACCCGAATTCAAATTGCAAAACTACATAACGAAATAGCTGATACCAGAAAAGACTTTTTGCACAAATTATCCTCCAAAATAGTTGGCGAAAATGAAGTTATCGTTTTAGAAGATTTGAATGTATCGGGCATGGTTAAAAATCGCAAACTTGCTAGGGCGATTAGTATTCAGGGATGGAGAGAGTTTCGGACGTTATGTGAAGCTAAATCACAGAAGTTTGGCAGGACATTTCACGTCATTAATAGATGGGAACCGACCAGCCAAATTTGCTCTGAATGTGGCTACAAATGGGGGAAACTTGATCTAAAAATTCGGTCGGTTAAGTGCCTGAATTGTGGGACTGAACACGACCGAGACGAGAACGCCGCAAAAAATATAAATAAAGCTTGCACTGAGCCAAGCCGAAGTGTCGGGATAGGGCATTGCCACGACTCTAAACGGGCGCAGAGACAGAGTAAGACTAGCAACGGTTAGCGTCAGTCAGTGAAGCGTCAAGAATCACCGCACCTTCAGGTCGGTGAGTATGTCAATTTCTCATTCATTTCTGCTGTAAGCTCGAACATAGCAGTTAAAATAATTGCAGTGTAATTTAGCTAAATTCTTACACCCAAATTTATGGATAACCTGATACTGCTCAAGTCCACAACCCGTCATGTTCGCATTTTTGCGGCAGAAATGGAAAAAGATGAACTGATTCCGAGTAATCAAGTGTTGACACTAGATATTGATCCAGACAACGAGTTCAACTGGAACGAAGATGCTTTGCAAAAAGTTTATCGCCAGTTTGATCAACTGGTAGAAGCATCTAGTGGCGAGGATCTGACAGATTATAACTTACGCCGGATTGGTTCAGATTTGGAGCATTATCTGCGATCGCTCCTCCAAAAAGGTGAAATTAGCTATAATCTCTCCAGTCGGGTTACTAACTACAGTATGGGACTACCCCAAGTAGCAACCAGTAACAATCAATAAATATAGTACATATCTACTTAGTCCTGGCGAAGATAATTCGCCGGCTATGTCAAGTTTCAGTGACAGATTGAGAATTAGTTCTGCTATCGCTACATATTCTCATAACAATAAAAGTTATGATGAATCTGTGGGTTGCTAAAAGTATGCGCGGTAGTAACTATAGCTACCAAATACTGTTGAAGAAAATGCTAATTGCAGAATCGGTGGGAAAACTATGGAAAATGATGCGGTAACGCTCTGCTGCCCAAATGAATATTGTCAATCGGCTAATCCCCTCACCCACAAATTTTGCCAGCAGTGTTCCACTCCCTTGCCGAAGCGTTATCTCTGGGCTGTGGGCAGTGATTTTAGCCACTGTCATCCTGGCTCTATTTTAAGCGATGCGGGCGCTCGCTATTTAGTCATTAATAAATCCATACTTTTAGATATCAAACCTGGTTTATTGCCCGAAATACCTGAATTAGATAATTTAGAAAAAATTAGACCCTACCTCAAACTAATTACCCATCGTCTCCACATCCCACAAGTTTATGGAGTCCTCAATTTAAGTAATGGGCAGACCAAAACAGAAATACTACTATTAGAAAAACCACCATTAATAGTTAATGCAAGCATTACTCAAGTCAGTCTATGTCAAAGCTTAGACGATTCTTGGAGTCAAGCCTCATCAATGCGTCAAATTCATTGGCTGTGGCAATTAGCTAATTTGTGGCAGCCCCTAGTCATTGAAGGCGTAGCATCTAGCCTTTTAGATAATTCTGTATTAAGAGTGGAAGGGGTACTAATTCGCTTATTAGAATTACGGTTCGATGACAAAAACTCGCCGACATTATGCCAATTAGGAGAATTTTGGCAGCAACTGCTCCCAACTACTAAACCAAATATTGCTCCATTTGTGCAGCAAGTATGTGATTGGTTAATTAAAGGAGAAATTAACTCATCGAGTCAATTAATTAAAATTTTAGATCAGGGATTGAGCCAATTAGCAAAATCTCAAACAGCCACAATTAAAATCTACACTAAAACAGACCCAGGACCGAGCCGCCCCCGTAACGAAGATGCTTGTTACCCCGCTGGGGACACTTTAATCACTAAATCACCGCAGGAGAACACCCTAGCTATTGTTTGTGATGGTATTGGTGGACATGAAGGCGGTAACGTGGCTTCCAACCTCGCAATTGAAACTATTTATAAACAAGTCAAAGAACTGACTTCAGTTCCCACCGACAACATAGATCCATCCTTACTACTTTTAGACTTAGAACGGGCAGTAGCCAAAGCTAATGACAAAATCAGCCAGCGTAACGATAACGAACATCGTCAAGGGCGACAACGCATGGGAACAACTATTGTCATGGCTTTGCCTATTGCCCATGAAATATATATTGCCCATGTCGGTGATAGTCGTGCCTATTGGATTACTCATCATGGTTGTCATCAAGTTACCTTAGATGATGATGTCGCGTCCCGCGAGGTCCGTTTAGGCTATGCTCTTTACAGGGAAGCTTTAGAACACAGGGGTTCTGGCTCATTGGTTCAGGCATTGGGAATGAGTAAAAGTACCTCGCTGCACCCCACATCTCAACGCTTTATTGTTGATGAAGATGCTGTTTTCTTACTCACTTCCGATGGTCTGAGTGATTTTGATAGAGTGGAAGAATCTTGGGAAACTGAAATCTTACCTCTTCTCTCTGGAAAAACAAGTATAGAAGATGTTGCCCAAAGATTAATAGAAATTGCTAATACTAAAAATGGACATGATAATGCCACTATTGCCTTAGTACATTATCATGTTGAATACTCTGAACCAGAGACGATAATTACAGCGGATATTTCTCATCTTTTACCTGACACAGAATTATACTCAGCCGGTGATGATACAGCCAATGGGCAGAGTTTTATTAATAATCCGAAAACTCAAGTTATTTCTGAACGCAAGACTGCTAAACTTTCCCAATTACCATTACAGTTGTTTATTCTCTTAGGGTTAACGTTATCATCTGGTTTGCTGGGATATTGGTTTAAACTCCAAATTAAGTCACCAACAACAATAATTTCTTCTCCGTCTCCATTTTCTAGTCAACAACCAACTTTAACGGCACAAAGAACTTTAGATAATCTCTCTCCTAATTGGGTGATTCAAGCTAATAGTCCCATAACCTTAAATAAGCAAACTTTCCCTGCTAAAAGTTTTTTCCAAGTTATAGATAAAAAACCTAATCCTAATGATGGAAATAATCCAGATGTAAGTTTGCGTATTTGTCAAAAATCTAATCCTGCACCAGAAACGCTTAAAAGAGTCCAACTTAACTTTTCCGAACTGCAAGCTTTAGCTAAAGACATCTCTATTTTACAATCAGATCAATCTAGTATTTGTGAATAGGGAATAGGGAGCGGGGAGCAGAGGAAGTAGGGGAAGTGGGGGAGTGGAGGGAGTGGTGGGAGTGGTGGGAGTGGGGGGAGTCGGGGGAGTGGAGGGAGTGGTGGGAGTGGGGGGAGTCGGGGGAGTCGGGGGAGGCGGGGGAGTGGGGGGAGTGGGGGGAGTCGGGGG
>NZ_VILC01000022.1:69407-71863 GCF_009712065.1 Aphanizomenon sp. UHCC 0183
ACTAAATTCGCTACTTCTGCCTAAAATATCTGTATCTGTGTTTTGAACGTTTAGTTTCTACCAATCCATGTCCAGCCCGAATTTGGCAATGCTTTCGGCGAGTATAGCGATCGCCAGCCTAGTAAATACTAGCACAGATCACTTCGCTATTTGGGTAGTCAAAGCACCATATCCCAGTGGCTATGTTCTCCGTGATTGTGTTTTCTCCCCTGAACTTAATCAAGTTTGGCAAGAATGGCAACAAATGTTTGCTAGTCATAGTCCCCTGGATATTCCTTCCTATTCAATTTCTTCATCAGTTAATACATTGCCATTAACTGTAATTTCACCCGCTGAAGGTCAAAGGACAAGTCCCTATAGTAGTCGTCTGATGCAATCCTTGGGTATCAATCTCTGGGGATGGATATTTGATGGGGCGATTCTGAATAGTTGGGAACGGAGTCGGGGTATGGCTATGGGTCAAAAGACTCAATTACGCTTTCGGTTAGAAATTCGTGATCCTGATCTAATTGCCCTCCCCTGGGAAATTATGCAGCGGGAAGTTGGACAATCCGCCATATCTCTTTCCCAAGATGTTTTATTTAGTCGTACCATCAGCGCAGTTGAACCATTACCAGAATTGCGGACTGACCGGGCGGTAAATATTCTGCTGGTGTTAGGACATAATCATAAATTACAATTAGACCAGGAAGCGTCTTTACTAAAAAAGACATTGTTAGAAGGTCATCCTGGGGGCAAAACTGCCGCTGGATACGCACCTTGTACAGTAAAAACCCTGATTCAACCGACAAAGGCAGAATTAATTCAGGAGTTAGAAACTAAAGTTCATAATGTGTTTTTTTATGCTGGTCACGGATTACCAGATCCAGATGGAGGCTCATTATTTTTAGGAAATGAACTCAAAATTAATGGCATAGAATTAGCTCAGGTTTTAACGCGAACAGGCATAAAATTGGGAGTTTTTAACGCCTGTTGGGGAGCGCAACCAGCAGCAGTTAATCACCAGGCTATCCCGGCTAGTAGTTTGGCTGAGGTGTTGATTCGTCATGGTGTGCCAGCGGTATTGGGGATGCGTGATGAAATTGCTGATGTAGAAAGTCATAGTTTTATTCAAACTTTTGCTTCCAGTTTGCGATCGCGTAAATTAATTGATGAAGCAGTGGCAACTGCTAGACAAGAACTATTGACACTGTATAAATTTAATCAACCAGCTTGGACATTACCAGTTCTCTACCTCCATCCTGATTTTGATGGAGAACTGATTAAAGATGTAGATGAAGGAGTCACAGAACTACCCAATACGGCGATTTCTGACCTAGTTACCCCCATTAATACAGCTTATTTGCGATCGCTCACACCAGGAGGCAAAATTTGGTTATTACGTTCTGGAGTTACCCGCATCGGTCGCACAAAAGAGAATGATATTATCATCCCCGAAATTTATATTTCCAGACACCACGCAGAAATTTTATGTCGGAAGACTCTCAAAGAAAATACATCCATGACCACTTATTACCTACAGGATTTGTCTACCTATGGGACAACCTGGTATTTAAGCCCTAATGGTTGGCAACAAATCCTCCGGGAAGAAGTACCTTTAACATCAGGAATGCAGTTAATGTTTGGGAGTTCTAAAGGTGAAATTTGGGAATTTATTCGGGAGGATTCCATCAGTAGGGGCGCAGGGCCTGCGCCCAAAAGTCAGGAGTAAAAACCAGTTGATCATGACTGCTGTATTTTGCGGAAATTCAATTTTTGAGATTGTAGTTGTCAATAGAACCTATAAATTAATAGTGAGAAGAAAATGAAAAACCACATTAATGATTTAAATATCTTAAATATTGCCCCATCAAATGTAGATTTAGAATTTATAGAAGCACTGTTAGAGCCTGAAGATGCTGCTTATCCCTGGAATTTAGCTGATGAATCTTCAGAAGCTTATTTTCATAACCTAGAACTACAGTTTGGGTTGCAAGATTTTTCAGATTTAGAACTGAGTACAAGTACCGATAATTTTTATCAAAATCTAGATACAATTTGGGATCAAGTTGCTGTTCTTGAAAATAACAGTAGTAAAAATACTGTTAATTATCTTCAGGAAGTTTTGCAGAACGCTTTTTCAGTTATTCCTAGAGGTTTACTCACTGCAATCGCTCAAAAAGCTACTGAAGTTTCTATTCTTGAACAATCAGCTAGTGAGAAAATAGTGGAATGTGTCCAAGCTTTACTACCTAGTTGGCAAGTAGATGATCTGCTGGTTTTAGCTCGTCCTTTTGCTTACGCAATGCGAAGTAGTGAACTACATACATTGACATCACTAATTAGAGATTTTGAAGAGCGGGATTGGGCAAATTTATCAGAAATAGAACAAGCAAAAATTACCTTAGCGATCGCTGATTATGCCCTCCAACATCTCTCAAAACCCGATTCTCAACCCTAATTTTTACTCTGCCAAA
>NZ_VILC01000023.1:0-55487 GCF_009712065.1 Aphanizomenon sp. UHCC 0183
AGTAGCACCGCTCCTACGAACTCTGCCCCTACTGCTGTTAGTTTAACTAATCAACAAACAGCGATCGCCGAAAACACCAGCACTACAACCCGCATCAAAGTCGCTGATGTTGCCATTACCGATGACGCATTGGGAACCAATAACCTCAGCGTCAGTGGAACCGATGCCAGTTTCTTTGAAGTTGTTGGAAATGCTCTCTACCTGAAAGCTAACACGGCTCTCAATTTTGAAGCCAAAACCAGTTACAGCGTCACTGTTAATGTCGATGACAGCACAGTAGGTTTAACACCTGATGCGACAACCAACTTCATCCTAAACGTCACCAACGTTAACGAAGCCCCTACTGCTGTTAGTTTGAATAATCAGGTAACAGCGATCGCTGAAAACACCAGCACTACAAATCGCATTAAAGTCGCTGATATTGCCATTACCGATGACGCATTGGGAACCAATAACCTCAGCGTCAGTGGAACCGATGCCAGTGTCTTTGAAGTTGTTGGAACAGAGCTATACATCAAAGCGAATACAGCCCTGAATTTTGAAGCCAAAACCAGTTACAACGTCACTGTTAATGCCGATGACAGCACAGTAGGTTCAACACCCGATGCCACAACCAACTTCACCCTAAACGTCACCAACGTTAACGAAGCTCCAGTTATTACCAGCGCTGCCACCGCCACCTTTGCAGAAAACGGTACAAGCACAGTTTACACAGTTACCGCCACCGACCCAGATGCAGGTACAACCCTCACCTATAGTTTATCGGGTACTGATGCTGCGTTATTTAATATTACCAATGGTGCTGTCACCTTCAAAAATGCTCCTAACTTTGAATCACGAACTGATGGCAATTCAGATAATGTTTATGACATTAACGTTATCGCTAGTGATGGTGCATTAAATACCACTAAAGCTGTGGCAATTACTGTTACTAACGTTAACGAAGCACCTACCGTTGCCAATGCGATCGCCAATCAAACGATCGCCGTTAATGCGTCCTTGAATTACAGATTTGAGGCAAATACCTTTAGCGATGTAGACAGTGATCCCCTAACCTATACAGTAACCTTAGCCAATGGCACAGCCTTACCTAGTTGGTTAGCCTTTAATGGTACTACTCGTACCTTTAGTGGAACCCCTACCACCCCAGGCAACCTTGATATCAAAATTGTAGCCAATGACAGTAATGGCGGTACCATCGCCGATGAATTTCAGCTATCCATTGTCACGCCCATTGTTGGCACAGCAGCCAACGACAGCGTATTTGCCATAAGCCCCGCAGAAATCATTGATGGAGCAGGAGGAATTGACGAAGTAAACTATGCCCGTTCCAACTCTGGTGTAACCATTGATCTAGAAACAGGAAAGGGAATAGGAGGTTATGCCCAAGGAGACATCCTGACAAACATCGAAAAACTAACAGGGTCATTCTACAACGATCACTTAAAAGGAAATGCAGCCTATAACTACTTCTATGGTGGAAATGGAAATGACCTCCTCGAAGCAGGTAGTGGAGGCGGATTCTTCTATGGAGAAAACGGCAATGACACCATCTATGGAGGAGAAGGACAAGACCGTCTATATGGACAAACTGGAAATGACCTTTTAGACGGAAAAGCAGGAAACGATATCCTGCTAGGAGGAAATGACCTAGATATTCTCTTCGGTGGAGCAGGTAACGACATCCTATACGGAGACGATGGGAATGATGAGCTAACAGGGACAAATAGCACAGCCAAGGGAATTGGAGAAATCGATATTCTCTACGGTGGGTCTGGCTCAGATACCTTCATTCTAGGAAACACCGCCAATATTTTTTATGATGATGGTAATCCGTTGAATATGGGTAGAACAGACTACGCCCGTATCAAAGACTATAACCAAGCCCAGGACATCATCAAATTAACTAATGGTAAGGACTACTATCTCGGTGGATCACCAGGGGGAATTGTCTTAGGAACTTCTATCTTTATCGACAATGACGGTATAAGGGGTCTGACTAGCAGAGATGAATTAATTGCCAACCTAGAAGGCACGAATCTGATCCTTGGATTAATTACAGGTAGTACTCAAGGTTTCAGTTTTATTTAATATTATCGGAGGAAAAAATGTTCAGCTCTAAAAGGTCAATAAAATCAGCAAGAGCATCTCCTGTTGCTGATTGAATCCAACAATCTCCATTATCCAGACTAAATCCATGCCTAAAAACTTTCGTCTCTTCTTCGCCCTTGCGACATTAACTTTAGTTAGTTCCCTCGGTGTTGCCTCAAAAGCCTCCGCCGATACTGCAACTGTAACTATTTCCGAAGATGTTCCAGCAACTTGTTTATTTAATGATGCGACAAACACGGCAGGTTTATTAGGATACAATATTGCCAGTAAAACATTGAGTACAGCATCAGGAGGTTCAACTGGCTCGATTAGTGTTATTTGCAATGCGGTTACTAGCATTTCAATTTCTTCTGTAACACCAACTATTCCTGTAAACATGACAGTGTCCAGTTTACAGGCAACCATTAGTGATGGTACCAATACTCAGACCAGTAATGGTAATACTACAACTGGAACAGTTCCCTTAGTCAGTGGAACAAACGCTATCACTGTTGGGTTGAGTGTTCAATACGCTGAAGTTTTGGCTCCTGGAAGATATTCCTATGCAATTGAACTAACCGCTAACCCCTAATTTTTTATCAAAAAAAAGGCTCTGTAAATAGCTTGGGTTAAGAAATTAGCCCAAGTTCTTCTTTTGTATTTCGTCTGTTAAAATAAAAAAACAAACCCGTTGTCACTTTCTAATGTGGAAATCTAATGTGGAAATTAATTAACTTATCCCTTCTGAGTTTGGGGTTGCTAGTTCCTATTCTATGTGGTATAACAAAACAAGTTAGAGCAGATACCGTAAATGTTATATTGTCAACCGATGTCCCCTTAGTTGTACTTCTAGATGAAAATTCAATCACTACGGAATTAGTTGATAATGACAAGGAAGTAGTTGAGACTAATCTGTTAGAATATCGCATTTATTCTAGTAGAAATTTTAATATTCACTGCAATACTAATTGCACCGTTGAAATCAGCAATGTGATTAATAACACCGTTGCGGATGACGGTAATTTTAATCCAACTCTAACAGAATTAAAAGCAATTATTTCCAACCAATCAACCACAAAAGAATATAATGCTTTGACTTCTACCTCATCTGGTTTCATTTCCTTGATCTCTGGAGAAAATTCAATGAATCTTGCTATTAAAGCAGTTTATAATCAGATTCCCGAAGCTGGAACTTATAGTTTTGATATCCAACTAAATTTTAACCCTTAAAAAATCAAGACAATGTTTTTTAATCAGCTTTTACAAAATCCAATAGTTCATCATTCTCAACAACTTCTCAAGAATACTGTTATAGCAACAGGGCTAATGTTTAGTTTAGCCTATAATCCCCATCCTGCCCTTGCTCTATCCTTATCTCCTATCTACCTCGAATTAAAAGCAGATAAAACCCAAACAACAGGTATCTTAAAAGTTAGTAATACGAGCGATAAACCCCTTAGAGTCCGTGTTTCTGCCACAGCTTTTAGCTACGACGAGCAAGGTAATTTTAAACGATTAGAGTCGGGAAGCAAAGAAGATTTAACTTCTTATATGCGTTATAGTCCCAAAGAAGTTACTATTCCACCGAAAAGTACGAATAATATTAGATTGGCCGCAATTCTTCCCCCTAGTTTACCTGACGGTGAATATCGAGTAGCTATTTTCGTTAATAGTTTACAGGAAATTAATAACGAGACAACAAACTATCGTGTTAACTTCACAACGAGTATGGGATCTGCGATATATGTGAGAAAAGGAAATATTCACCCCAATCTAAATGTTAATAAAGCTCATTTTAATACTGAAAAATCAGAACTAAGATTAACCATTTCCAATCAGGGTCAAGCAACTGCTAGACCTAAAATAACTTGGCAATTAACCCAAAATAATCAAGAGATTATCAAAGGAGAAGGCGGCGGATCGTTTTTGCCCAATAAAACCATGAGCGTTATTCTCAAACCAAACACCAAAGAAAAAATGATCCTCAATGCAGGGAATTATAAACTATCGGGGGAAGCTGTATGGAATGATGATGGAATGAAAAGTCTTCCTTTTGCATTAGATTTAGTCATTAAATAGTTATCAAAATAGATATTAAAATTAAAAGATAATTTATCAAGTCAAATGAAAATTGGCTTATGGCTAAAGCTACATTTATGCTTATTGATTATCTTAGTTTCACCCTGTAGCCAGCTCCTCGCGCAACCTGCTGAACTCGAAGATATTAATCTATCACCAAAGCAAGATAAATCATCTAATAATTTTGAGCTTATTCCAGTGGGAATTAACCTCAATAAGCGCAATATTATTCCTAGCACTTTTATTCGAGGAGCAGAAGATGGCGAAAAAACAATTAATTTTGAGCAATGGTTAATCCCTCTTTCTGAAATCACTAAAGCATTAAATATTCAAGTTAATTCTTTACAAGATGGACAACTAGAACTTAAAAGTGCAGGTTTTTTGATTCGGATTAAAGCCGAAGATTTAATAACAGATACTCAGTTAGGATTAGTTATTTCTGTTGAACAAATTCAAACCTTATTAGGTATCCCCACAACCTTTGATTTTTCCACTTATGCAATTGATTTAAATCCTCCTTGGTTAAATTTAACTCAAGCAGGAAAATCAAATACACCTTTACCTATTATTATTGAAGGATTGCCTCTAGTGGAGGCTCCCCAATTCAGCTTAACGACAATTAGTAGTAATATTGGTTATTCTAAATTAAATAGTATTAGTAACAGCAATGAACAATTCCAAGGGCAGATAGGATTGGTCGGTAGCCTATTAGGTGGAAGTTGGTATTTAGGCGTAAATCAACCAGAATTAAGCACTAATATTATTGGACGAGTTGGAGAAGCTCAATATTTAAAACAAACTCCCCAGGCTGATTATGTCCTTGGTTCCCATTCAACTTTTTGGAATGGTAATAACTTGGGTCAATATTGGGGATTTACAACGATTCAACGATTCGGTTATAGTCCCCAATTTCAGGATAACTTTGGAGGTTTTAATCCTCGTCAAAGGTTACAAAGTGATGCGGTTTTACAAGATATTATTGGTGATGCCGCTCCTGGTACTTTAGTACAACTAACAAAAGGTTTCAAAAATGAAATTCTTGCGGAAGTTTTAGTTGATGAGTCTGGACAATATCGCTTTGATAATATCCCCACACAAAATCGACAAGGAAATAAATATCGTCTGCTTCTTTATCCCAAGGGGCTTTTGGCGACTAATCCTGAGATTAGAGAAGTTGAGTTTTTAGATTTGCCAGGACAATTAAGTAAAGGCACTTCGGCTCTGATTTTATCAACTGGCTGGAGTCGTAACTTTAACAATGATGATTTTTTCGGAGATATGACTAACTGGAGAGCAGCGATCGCCTATCGTATGGGATTGAGTGATGAGCTAACTGTTGGGATTGGAGCTATCCAAGAGGAATCCACTAATCTAATAGGAGAAATCTTTTATCAACCGAAAGGCATACCCTTAAAAATTGGTGTTTCTGGACTAGCTACCGCCGTGATTGGAGAATTAGATTATGCTATTAATTTTCAATATAAACCCAGTGAAAAATTTAATTTAATTTTACAAAGTGATCCCCTTTCACAAGGCTTTCAACTTAACTTAGGGATATTACCTGGTTTTACTTTACGAGCTAGAGGTAATAATTTTGATAATACAATAGCACTAGGGGCTAACCTCTCTCAAAAAATTGGTAATTTTTTCTTTTTCGGTAGTGGAGAATATGAAATTAATAATGAATGGAATCTTAATTTACGCTCTCGTTTTTATAATTGGGACTTCAATTATCAACAAGATCACGAATTGACCGAAGTTGAATTAGCTTACTATTTTTCCCGTTCTTTTACTAAAGGATATACTTTATGGCTAAACTACCAAAGGAGAAATAATTTTAATAATAATAATAATGATAATGATGGACTTGCCTTTGGGGGGAGATACATTTCTGATGCTAGATCTTTTGATGGTAGAGATTTATGGAGCTTGAATTTTGGCTATAGGATAGGTACAGAAGGTAATGGTTTAGTTACGGCTGCTACGACAGCTATAATTCCAGGATTAGATGTCAGAATTATTTATGAACAAGTTTCCTTATTTTCCAATGATAATCGTTTTGCAATTCAACTTTTGCCCGCTATCAATATTCAACCCCAAATTGGCAATGGGGAACAAAGATTTGAACGTCTGCGTACCCAGGGAGGGATATTTATTCAGCCCTTTATTGACAATAACGAAAATGGTCTGCTTGACAACAATGAAAGAGTTTATTTAGAAGATGTAGAAGCTCTATTGATCCTTAATAATCAGTCTTTAAAACGCTATCCTAAAAACATTGTTGATCGTGGAGTGTATATAAGACTTCCATCAGGAAATTATCGACTAGATTTAGATTTAGCAGGCTATCCTTTTGATACAACCCCTAAAGACTCTGCTCTAGCCATAGAAGTGATTGCAGGGAGTTATACAACAGTACAAATTCCATTCAGCCCTTCTTATACTATTATGGGTGTAGTTTCTGATAATCAAGGAAAACCTATCGCAGGTGCAAGAGTTGAAGCTATTAATCAGAATAATAAAAAAATAATTTTTTCTGTAACAAATGAAGCAGGTATTTATTTTTTAGAAGGTTTAAAAAAAGGAGAATATGAAATTATCATTAATTCTAAGTTTACTGAATCCTTACATTTTAGCATTAAGGAAAATTCAGAAAAGCTTTTAGAGTTGAATCTAACAAAATAATAAAATGTCTATCCTGTATAAACCCACATTCAGCAGGTAATGACATGAGTAAATATACGTTAAGGAAATGTAGGTTGGGTTGAGCGACAGCGAAACCCAACATTACCAAGGATTTCGTTGGGTTTCGTGCCGATTGCTCCGCGAACGTTCACGTTCCACAACCCAACCTACGATATAATGACTTTTCGAGTTGATGCGATTGCATATCACTTCTTTGTCAATTTGTCAATAGTGAATTTTGGCGATCGCTCAAATTAGATCATTCCTGAGCAAATTCATGGCTAAAATTGTTGAGGGAATAGCTATTAATTTGTAAAGTTTTGTATTAGCCTGGGAAATTAATTTCTGAAACTACTGTCAATAAAGGGTTTGAGACTAACATCTTCTGAAAGATCCAAAATTGACAATAACAACCGCATTATGAAATTCTCTGAAATTATAGCAAATCGCTGAAAGTATAGCAACCTCGTTAATAAATAGAAAAAATTCTCAATTAATTATTAAGAAAATCTAAAGGCAATTGCTAAAACTTATAAATATCAAAAGTATTATTGATTTTATATAATTCAAGCTTATCATATAGCCATTATGAATAATATATCTGATAAATAGCATCTAGGATAAAACTAAGAGCATATTATTAGATTATAATTGTGCGATAGCGAAGTGCTATCCAATCTTGTGGAATGTGGGATGGGCATCTTGCCCGTCCTTGTATTATTAGCGGGCAAGACAAGTGAGTTATATTGAAGCCTTATTCAGCAAGCTTTGCAGGACTTATTTTACACCTCATACGACTGAATACTGCTATATATATGAGATTTCTTTGATCCAAAATCAGCCAGTAGTTTTTGATCATAATTTTCCTCAAAAAGTAACTTTTTTAGAAATTTAAGTAACTTTTTTAGAAATTTAAGTAACTTTTATACACTTGCATAATTAGTCTCTTGTATCATACTGTAAGAAATACCAGCAATTCCAAACTCAGAGTGTAGTCAAACAGGCAAAAATCTCGAAGTGCTTACTGGAAAGAGGTTTCATGTCAATATTTAGAATCAAAGTAGGGAAGGGGGGCAGGGGGGTTAGGTTTTTGGAGATTATCGGTTTCATCTAATACTTTTCAAACAACCTCTTAGAGAATGTTTCAAAAGTTGTATCCCGTAATTTTCATCACATTTTTACCCCCCTTTCCCTTTATGAAGGGGGAAAACAAGAAAAACGGGTTCCCTCCCCTTGTGAAGGCTTGTGAAGGGGAGGGTTAGGGAGGGGTGAAACATTTCAAACACCCTCTTAGTTAAGATTAGCATCTACTAAAATTAGCGCCATGAAAATTGTCACCAAAAATCTTTTACAACCAATATTTTCTCTAACTTTCCTTGTGGGACTCTCCGCACTGGTATCATCATGTCAACCGTCCCAATCAAAGGAGACAACAACAGCTATTAAAATTGATGGTTCAGACACTGTTTACCCTATTACCCAAGAAGTCAGCAATGATTATAACTTCCAGAAAAATAATGGTAAATCACCTTCAGTAAAAGCAATTGAACTTAATTCTTCCGGTACTAGTAGCGGGTTTAAAAAGTTTTGTTTGGGAGAGACAGATATTAATAATGCTTCTCGACCAATTCATACTCATGAAATCAAAGAGTGTAATCAAAATAACGTGACATTTCTTGAATTACCCATTGGTTTTGATGCAATAACAATGGTAGTTAACGCTCAAAACAATTGGGCGCAGGATATAACTTTGGCAGAAATCAGAAAAATCTGGGAACCATCAGCCCAAGGTAAAATTACTACATGGAATCAGATTCGTTCCACTTGGCCGAATAAACCCTTGAATCTTTATGGTCCTGACAAAGATTCAGGCACTTTTGACTATTTTACACAAATTGCCGTGGGACAAGAAGGGGCTATTCGTAAGGACTATAAAGCTGATAAAAATTACAAAATCATAGAGAGCAAAGTTAGCAGTGATATCAACGCCTTAGCTGTCATTCCCTACGCCTATTACAACTCTAACAAGGATACATTGAAAGCCCTATCTGTAAATAGTGGTACTGGTGCAGTAATGCCTTCGCGGACAAGTGTGAAATGGGGAAAATACCGACCATTTTCTCGTCCACTGTTTATATATGTCAGCTATAAATCTCTTCGGCAAATCTTAGAGAGCGATTGGTAAAAGAAGGTATAGAGTCAGCATTAAACCGCAAGCCCAGTAAAACGCCGCCTCGTCAAACGATTATTGATGGAGAGGTGGAAGCAAAACTAATCGCCTTGCGTTGTGGAGAACCACCTGCTGGTCAGGCTCGTTGGACATTGCGGTTACTGGCAGACATTGCGGTTGAGTTAGAAATTGTGCCAGCAATTAGTCACGAAACTGTGCGCCAAGTGTTAAAAAAAACGAACTCAAACCTCATCTGCGCCAGATGTATGTGATTCCACCAGCTCCAAGAGACTGAGATTCGAGGAGGAAATGCAAAAAATCTCAGAAATCAGCCTAATCTCTCTTGCTTTTACAGAAGCGAGATTATGTCTGTATTCTATGTTGCCGTTTGAATTTGGAATTGCTGTGTAAATAGATTATTTTTTTCATTATCCAATAAAGTAAAAACCGAGGTATCACCATGTCTAATCTAAATAATATAAGCGGAGTTATTAAACCCACTGGTCAAAATGCTTCTGGTCTTAACTATTGGACTGTAGTTGACTATAACGGCGATGGTGTAGTTAACGATAAAGATTTAGAAGAAATTATCACCAGAGGTTTGAAAAGTGGTGCTGGCTATGATCCCCAAGAGTTATCCGGTTTATTAGGTACACTAAAATCCATTGTAGGCAGTTATATCAATGGGGCAACCGTTACTGAAAAACCTCTCAGTGCGGACGGAAAATATTTCTTTAGCGTTGAGGTAAAAAACCATGATTTTAAACTTGGTGATTTTGTTGGCGGCAGTGAATCCGGTAGTATTGGCGAAGATTTAAAAAATAATATTAATCCTAACGATCCTCAGACTAATCCCAGCTTTAGCAATCCTATTTTTAACTTCACGATTTCCCCTAACTCTAAGCCAACAATGGCTATCACCTTAAACGGGATTCAATTTAGTACCATAACCTCTCTGTTAGCAGTTGCTACTAATCAATTTACCGATGCCATCGGTGTAACTGCCCCTGGTTTGATTAATGCCTTAAAAAGTCTGCCAAACACCACTCTCATTAACTTAATAATAGACGCACGTAGCGAAAATTTTGCGATCGAGTTTGATGTCTCAAATTCCTTGCCCGGTTATCAAATAGATGTAGAAAGATTTATCAACACCTTAAATAAAACAGGTTTTCCCGCTCTACCAACAGATCCAGCAATTCAAGCCCTCAATACTACCCTCAATGGGTTTTCTAAGATTCAAGTAGATAAACCAAAAATATATTTTGCTAAAAGTGATAAAACGACAGGATTTAATATTTCCGTCAAACTGAATACAGATGATATTTTAACCTTAAAATACGAGGGAAACTTAAAATACGAGAAAGACAAAAAAGTTGCTAATCAAGTCATCTATAAAGTTGAATATAAAGATGGCAGTACCACAAACCTTTCCCTGAGTTCGATTTTGGATCTGCCTGGAGGTCTAACGATCAAAAACCCGACATACACAATCAGTAGTGACAACACTAAATTTGATGAAGAAGGGAAAGAGCCGAAATATGTAAAAGGATTTAACTGGACAGGAACAATTGAAATTGACAATCCCATGCCCAAGGAAATAACAAATTTTCTTTCTAAATATGTGGGATTTGATTTAGACAAATTATTTGATTCTCAGTTACTAGCAGGAGTGGGATTTGGCACAGATGGCGCTAAAAGTCTGAATCTTTACCTCGATCTTGAGCTAGATAAGCCCGTAGTTGAGTTTCCTTACCAAATTCCTAATTTTGACGAGTCATTTAAACTATATTTTAATGGATTTGGTTTAGATTACAGTTTAACCCCCATTAATATGGGCTTTACCACCACTCAAGCCCTATCGGGTAATATTACCCTTCAAGGTTATGATCCGGTGCAAAAAAATGAACCCGGATTAAATTTAGTGGGTGGTTTCAAAACAATAGTTTCCAGTGATCCGACCAAAAATGGTGTATTAGGATATTTTAACCTAGATACTTTAGGATCAGGATGGCGTAACCCCTTTGGGATTCCTAATTCAGAATTTCGCCAGTTAGCACTAGAAATAGGTTTTGGACCTACTGCACTAAAATCTATTGGCTTTATTGGGGATTTAAGATTTGGTAACTATGACTTCGATGCTTTTATTTCCCTTGATATTAATGATCCTCAAAAGAACGGTTTTGGACTAACCCTTAATCGCCCGATCAGCGCAATGGATCTATTTTTAGGTCCAGTCGGCTCTTTTACGGCGGGTCAATTAAGCAATACTTTTGACGAAGTAGAGAATGTATTTGATCTCCTAAACTCAATTTTTGATCTTACCCTAGAGTCTATTGATGGTGATGGTGATGGGGATTTAGATCCCCTATTTTACTTTATGCCTCAAGCCACTAGTATTGCCGGACAACCCTTTGATCAAGGGACTCACATTAATGCTGGAATTAGTGCTTGGGGTTGGGATGGTAGGCTTTCCTATAGTGCCACTACTTCATTATTTGGCCTCCCTGTATATAAAGGTTCTCTTTCTTTAGAAAAAATTGATATCGGAGGTCTGGGTTGGTTTGTCCTGGAAGGGATTGATGATCCAAAGACTACTACAGTAGATGAAAGTAAAGAACTCAATTTGGACTTTTCCACTACTGGATTGTCCCTCTCAGCCGATGCTTCTTTGACCCTATTTGGTTTGAATGTAGCTAAAGCCTCTGTTGAAGTGGGTTTAGGTGGCATTGATATTGATGCTAAACTTAATTTATTTAATACTTTAGGCATTGATGCTAAACTCTTTGTCGGGAATCTCAAAGAAGGCCAGTCAGCGCAAGTTACAGTTAATGCTGATGGTACTGTGAGTTTAGCGGAGGGTGTGAATAATCAAGGATTTTTGAGCCTAGCTGGACAACCGCGCACTTACTTGAGTTTAGATGGAATTAATGATTATGTTCAGGCAACACCAACGGGATTGAACCTCGCTAATCAAGACTTTACCATTGAAGCCTGGATTAAAACTATAGGTACAAAAGAGAGCATTCTTGTTAAAAGTGATGGTGATACCATTTGGGAAAAAGGAGAAAAAGCCTTTTATATTAATGAATTAGGTAAAGTTAATTTTGTTGGCTTTGGCAATAACTATATTAAGGGCAATACTGCCGTAAATGATGGTAAATGGCATCATGTAGCAGTAGTTTGGGATTATAGTAGTGGCACTACTGGCATTGGTCAGGTCTTTGTTGATGGAGTTAATGATACTCAAAGTAGTAATTATGCGGCTACTAATCTTGATAATAGTACCGATACCTTAAAAATTGGTAGCCTGAATTTCAGTGAAGCGACTAATTATTTTTCTGGTCAAATTGACGAGGTGCGGATTTGGAAAACTGCCCGTACAGAGTCAGAAATTAAAACTAATAGCGATAATCGAGTCAATCCGGCCACAGAAACTAATCTAGTTTATTATTTACCTGTGGATCAAGGCGATCGCGCTACAATCACCACTACAACAGTTAATAGTGATCCCCTCCCCAGAAAGGAAATATTAACTCTAGAGGGAGAAACAGAACAAACAGCTTTAATATTTGACGGTGTAAATGATTATGTCCAAGTAAAAGCCGGAGATGCTAGTTTTGCTGATTTTAACACCAGTAATTTTACTGTTGAGTTATGGGTTAAAACCACTGATCTGAATGGTACTTTAATCGGTGCTAGTAATACCAGCACTGGTACGGGAGATTATTGGCGGGTTTGGCTAGAAAATGGACAGGCAAAATTTAACTTTCAGCCCGGTGGTAATACCCAACCCTCTGCTAGTTCTATCAATGCAATTAATGATGATTCATGGCATCATATTGCAGTAGTTAGAGATGGTTTCTATACTGGTAAACTTTATGTAGATGGAGTTTTAGACAGTAAACTTAATTTCACCGGCAGTTCCAACGGGATTGATATTAATAGTGATCTATTTATTGGTCAATGGGTATCTGGGACAGATCAGTTTGCTGGGAAAATGGATGAAGTCCGGATTTGGAAAACTGCCCGCACTGAGACAGAAATTAGTGCCAATATGAATCGGCGCTTAGATAAAACTGTCGAAACCAATTTAACCTATTATCTACCAATTGATCAAAGCGATGCCTACGGCGAGCGAAGCTATCGCTCTAGTCGTGAAAATAAAATTCTCAGTGAAACCTTTGACGGTGGTTTACCCAAATCTATTAATAATGTTTCCCTAACGGACAATAATATTGCCTCTGTTAGTGATAGATATCGTCAAATAACCCCCACACTTTCAACTCCTAATGCGATTGCCCACTGGCGTTTAAACGAATCTAGCGGCACAACAGCCACGAATATCGGCATATTAGGTACTGCCGTTAATGGTACTTATGTAGGTAGTCCTACTCTCAATAATCCTGGTTTAGTGGCTGGGAGTACAGGAGTTAAATTTGACGGTGTTAATGATGGAATTGCTATTCCCGATCATAATAATATTAACCTTCTAGCCACCACCGCCCGGAGTATTGAACTTTGGTTTAAAGCCGATGATCTCACAGGTAAACAGGTTATCTATGAAGAAGGTGGCACAGGAAGTGGTCTCAATATTTATCTCGATGGTGATCAATTAAAACTCGGTGCATGGTCTGGAAATGCAGGAGAATGGTTAGCGACTCAAATAGTTAAAGATAATAAATATCACGTTGTCTTGAGTTTTGATCAAGGTAACTTAACCGGTTATCTCAATGGGGCATCATTTGGGACTGTCACCACCAGCTTTACCAGCATACCTGTCCATAGTGAGGATATTGGTATTGGTTACATGAAACAAGATACCCGTTTATCCGATACTGTGAGGCTTACGGGTGATGGTAACTATTTTAATGGCGTAATTGATGAAGTAGCCCTCTATAATGTGGGGTTATCTCCTGAAAGAGCGATCGCTAATTATGCAAGCGGATTTACCCAAGGCTTAAAAGTTGAAACTTTTAATAATATTAATTTAGCAGGTGCTCCCGTTACTATTGACTTAACAACTAGCTTCCAAAACCTGACTGTAGCTAGTAATTCTAGTCAAAAAATCACAGGCTGGATACAAGCACCTGTTACTGGTACTTACACCTTCAACACTACCAATAATTACGGTACTCGCCTTGCTGTTAATGACACTAAGTTAATAGATAATTGGCAAAATCCTGAAAAAGTCATAGATTTTGATGGAGTTGGTGATTATATTCAGATTGAAAACTATGATGGGATGTATGATCGAAGTAAATCCATGACGGTAGAAGCCTGGATTAAAGTTGATCAGTTTAATACCGCATCTCAAGCCATTATTCGCAAAGGAGACAATGGTTGGAGGTTAGAGCGCAACGGCACTACCAACAAGATTGATTTTACCTTCGATGTATATAAAAATACGACAACAACTCAAGTCCTTGATGGAAACAGAAGCGTAGTTAGTAATCGTCAATTTAACGATCAACAATGGCATCATGTTATAGCAACCACTGATGGCTTAAATGTAACTCTTTATGTTGATGGAAAATTGGATAATTCGGTAACATATACTAATCCGAATGATGGCTATAGTCGCTCTATTTTCAATAGTAATGCTCCAGTGATTATTGGGGGTTATCGTGGAACAGCACAACAATACTTTGATGGAAAAATTGATGAAGTCGCAATTTGGAATAAATATTTTACGGCGACAGATGCTCAAACTAATTTTACTCAAAAGTTAACTGGATCAGAAGCTAACTTAGTAGGTTACTGGAATTTTGATCATCCTCAAGGATTAAAAACCATTGTGGATCAAAGTTCTAATCACAACAATGGTTATTTTCGAGGTGTTGTATCTCCTGATCAATCTCAAGTAAATTCTTGGAGTAGTAAACTTGTAGCTTACAAAAATGACTATAGCAGTGTTTTCACTCCTACTACCCAATCAGGTACAAATACCATTGATTTAGTAGCTGGAAAACTCTATAAAGTTGAATTAGACGCACAAAGTTTAAATGGAGTTAGCACACCTCAACTGCAATGGAATTATACTGGAGTAAGTAATCAAATTATTCCTACTTCTGCTTTATTTACCGATGCTCAAGTAGAGACAGATTGGAAAGTTAGTGGTGGTAAAATCGGGACTAGCTTTCTTAATACTGATGCAGATGGAGCGTTAGAATTTTTCAATACCACAGGCGATCGCTATGCCATTTCACAGCCTTATGATCTTAGTCAAGGTGGAAACCTAAGTTTTCGTTTAATTTTAGGTGGTAACAGCACCATTAACGTAAATGGTGGTCAGGTGTCAGTTGCCAATGGTTCAACCAATGGAGATACTGTAGACGACAATAAGGCCATTAAACTGGAATATTCTATTGATAATGGCAATACCTGGGTATTGTTGGATAGCTTTACTTCTAAGTCAGAGGGCGGAAACTGGCATAATGTCCTTATAGACTTACCGAAGCAAGCGCAAACTCAATCTACTCGGTTTAAATGGTCACAACCTAGTTATGTGCTAGATAATTGGGCAATTGATAATGTTGGTGTAGTCACCAACTCCAATAATGTATGGGCGGATATCAAAGGTGCAGACGTATTAAAAGCACAAGGAAATAATGGAACTACCATCAATAATGGCGAAGCCCTTTATTTTACTGGTAAACCCTTTGCAATTGTCACTCCTCTGCCAGATGTATCTCAACTTCTATTAAAAGATTCCTTTGCTAACTTGATTACGGGAGACTTTAATGGTGATGGTAAAACAGATTTTCTTC
Organism: Aphanizomenon sp. UHCC 0183; assembly: GCF_009712065.1. Classification (NCBI taxonomy): domain Bacteria; kingdom Bacillati; phylum Cyanobacteriota; class Cyanophyceae; order Nostocales; family Aphanizomenonaceae; genus Aphanizomenon; species Aphanizomenon sp. UHCC 0183. The sequence continues at coordinate 15,796 of NZ_VILC01000023.1, forward strand.
GTCAACAAAAATTCCAATGGAGTTATGATAACCAATTAGTTACGACTTATCTTTCTCAAGGTGATGGTACTTTTAATACTGTAAATACTAATTACCCGTCCTCTGTTGCTAATGACTTTTCAGCGATAATTCAAACAGGGGATTTTAATGGAGATGGTAAAACCGACTTTATTCGTCAGAATAAAGATAATAAGAGTGGCTCTACCAACTTTCAAGTAGTTTTATCCAATGGTGATGGTACTTTTTATGCCATTACCCCATCTGGTAACACTGGAAGTGGTACTAGTCATAATTACCAAACCGACCTTCTGGGTAATCCGGGTGTCAATCTCATTATGGGAGATTACAACGGCGATGGTAAAACAGACTTTATTCGTCAAGAAAAAAATGGCTGGGATGATAGTGGAAATCAGACTTTTAGCGTCTGGCTGTCTAATGGAAATGGTACTTTTAACCCCATAACTCCTTCCGGAGATGTCTATCAAAAGGATCTTAAGTTTGATGGAGGAGCAAATATCATTACCGGAGACTTTAATGGTGATCGTAAAACCGATTTCATCCGTCAAGAAAAAAATGGCTATGATGATGATAAAAAGAATACTTTCAACGTTTATTTCTCTAATGGAAATGGTACTTTTAATATAGTTACCCCCGGTTCTAATAATGTATCTGGAGATCCCTATCAAGATAATTTGCGGTTTGATCCAGGCGTAAATATCATTACCGGAGACTATAACGGTGATGGTAAAACCGATTTCATCCGTCAAGCAAAAGGTGACTGGGATAATGATGTAAGTAATAATTTCAACGTTTATTTCTCTAATGGTAACGGTACTTTTAATATAGTTACCCCCGGTTCTAATGTATCCGGAGATCCCTATCAAGATTATTTACGGTCTGATCCAGGCGTAAATATCATTACCGGAGACTATAACGGTGATGGTAAAACTGATTTCATTCGTCAAGAAAAAGGTGACTGGGATAATGACATCAGTAATACTTTTAATATCTATCTTTCTAAGGGAGATGGTTACTTTAATATAGTTAGTCCCAACCTCCCCGAATATCAATCGGTGCTTAACTATGATAAAGGGGCAAATATTATTGTAGGAGACTACAACGGCGATGGTGCAGGTGACTTTCTCCGTCAAGAAAGAGGGACTTGGGGTGATGACTATGCTAATACTTTCCAAACCTATCTTTCTAAGCTAAATCAAACAAATCAGCGTTATGCTACTACCCAATCTTTAAATACCACTGACACAAAAGCGTTACAGTTTGACTTTGTTTTTGGACAAAAATATACAGCGGGAAATCCTTTCACTTACGAAGGCTCTACCTATGGTGATGAAGATGTAATATCAACCACAGGAGATGCACCAGAAGCAGGGGAAGATGTGTTAGTTTCCTATTCCACCAATGGCGGTCAAACTTGGACGACTTTAACCACCTTATTAGCTAGTAATTACGCCACTACATACACTAATTGGACTAACCAAGCGATCGCTTTACCCGATGCAGCTAAAACTGATCATACTCAATTCCGTTGGCAACAAACTAATTTTACCAATACGGGTGATGATACTTGGGCGATTGATAATATTACCCTAGCCTCAAATACTATTATGAGTGGAGTACAGTTTTATACTCCTATCACTCAAATAGATAACTTTAAAACTGTTAATACTACCAATCCAAATTCAGGTAATAGTAACAGTAAATTTGTGATTATGGGTAATGGCAACATTAGTTTTCTAGGAGAAACCATATCCAGTGTATCCTTGGATGTGAGTGAAAATGGATTAAAATTTAACCTGTTTGATACTTTTGCTTATGCTATACTGAATTGGGTTATAACCCCAATGCCTGTGACAACAGCTATAAGCAGTGGCGCACCAATCATTGGAATATTATCTAAAGACATCAGTGTTATTGCGGGAAAAAATGGTGTTAGTGTAACAGGAGCATTAGGTTTTGAATTTCCTTTAAGCTTGAGTGTTCCCTATTTCGGTACTCTTAAACTAGCAAGTTTAGGAGCAGATGGGGTATTAAATTTAACAGTGGGTACAGATGGCAAAATATCTGGTTATATCAAAGATATTGACTTTACTGTATGGGGTAAAAACCTCTCTATTCCTAGCTTTTCATTTAGTAGTAATGTCAATTCTTGGGATGACCTCATTGTTGAAACCTCTCAAGCAGTAGCTGATAAAATCCAGAAAGAATTTCTTAATCTCTTTGATGATGCAGAGCAATTATACAATGGCATCAAAAATGGCACGATTGATTTTGCGAAGGATGTCGAAAGTTTCTTTGCTAATTATGGTCAAACGGGAATCAATGCTTTAAAAGATTTGGGAAGTAATGCGGCATCACTCTACACTGATGTTGGGATTGGAGATTCCTACAATACTTTTAATAAGTCTCTTCAAAACATCGCAAATGCCGTTGGTAGTGGTATAAGTGGTGGTGTTAAAAAAGCAGGCAAAGCACTTAAAAAAGCCTTTAATGGACCGATCGCTGATGCTAAAGTTTTCCTTGATATTAATGGCAATTTCATCCCAGATCAAAATGAACCGACCGTAACAACCGATAATTATGGGCGTTTTAATCTGCAATATAACCTTAACGATTATGACACCAATGGGGATGGTAAATTAGATTATACAGAAGCCTTAGTCATAGGTATAGGCGGTATTGATACCACCACCGGACAAGAAGTTAAAGTCCCCTTTATGGCTACGGTAGGTAGTGAAATTAGTCCTCTGACTACCCTGAAAACAGGTTTAATACTGCAAGGTTTAACGGAAACAGCAGCCGAAACGATCATCAAGAAAAGTTTTGATTTAGACAAATTTGGCGATATTTTACTAAATCAATTTGATGCCTATAGCGAAATTGGTCAAGGTAATTTGGTTGGTTATGATGTGGCGATCGCTCAAATTATGGCTCATAACCTGTCATTATTTGGCAGTGCCGTTATTAAACAAATTCAACCCCAGTTATCTGATTCTGAGGTTCAAAATCAACTATTCAAGGTCATTGCCCAAGTAGTAGCAGATCAAGGGAGTATTGATCCTACTAACCCAGAGGTTAACCGCAGTTTAATTAAGGCCTTAACTCAAAATAGTCCCACACTTATTAGTGATGAAATTGTATCAGCATTTTCATCTTTGGTGATCGAAACTGAAGCTCAACTTCATAAAATCGTTGGTGATACTTCTCATCCAGATAACTTAAGGTTAATCTTACCAAGCCTTAATTACATTAAAACGATCCTGGTGGAAAATCTACCTGCGATCATGCAAAAGGTGATTAGCAAAGAAATAAAACCCGCAGATGTTATGGATAGTTTCCACGCCATTTTAAATCAGAATAATCATCTCATTCAATATGGTTTAAATGAGGCGCGGACTGTCACCATCAGCACCGAAGGAATATTAAAAGAAGGTGATAGTTCTTTCCATCATGGTAAGTTTATTGTCAATCTTGGTGAGACAGCACCCGCACAAGGTTTAACTATCTTTTATACTCTTTCGGGAACTGCAACTTTAGGGGAAGATTATCAATTACTGTATAATCCCACAGTAGGACAGCTAAATATAGCACCTTATGAAAAAACAGGGATTATTGATTTAGAAGTCTTGGATGATACTTTAAGTGAATCTCCTGAATCAATTACCCTCACTCTTCAATATGCTGGTGATGGTTTTGCTATCAATCCTAATCAAAATACAGCTTATTTCGTGATCAAGGATGATGAAAATTCAGGTAATAATTCAGTTTTCCGACCAGATCAAGTGATAGCTGGAACAATCAATAATGATATTCTCACTGGTACTGATCAATCTGAATGGTTAAAAGGTAGCTATGGTAATGATCAAATTTTTGGTTTAGGGAATAACGATAAAATTGATGGTGGTTTTGGTAACGATATTCTTTACGGTGGATCAGGTGATGATATCATGGCTGGTCAATTTGGTGCAGATCAACTTTGGGGTGAAGATGGTAATGATTTGCTCCAAGGAGGTACGGGCAATGACATCCTTAACGGTGGTGCAGGTAACGATATTCTTCACGGTGGAGAAGGTGATGATCAACTCACAGGTGATGTTGGGAATGACCAACTAGAAGGTGATGCTGGTAATGATCTGATTAATGGTAATGCCGATAATGATTGGTTAAGTGGTGGTATTGGTAATGATATTCTCATTGGTGGCGCAGGAGATGATGTCGTTAGTGGTGGTATCGGTGCAGATCAATTTGTGATTACTTCTGGTAATGATGGGTTTGATATCTTTAGTGATTTTAATCCCGCAGAAGGCGATCGCATTGTCATTGACTCTAAACAATTTGACTCTTTTGATCTGAGTAAACTTACCTTTGCTCATGGTTTTCTTAAATATGATGGTCAAAACCTCGCTTTAATCCAAAATCAAGGTAATATTTATGCCCTGCTAAACTTAAAATCAGTGGTAGATGTGGTATCTGAGTTAACCTTCCCCACTGTTTTCCCTGCTAATAGTAATATTCTGACTACAGGTGACATACCTAGTTTAGCAACTCTGACGCATACAACAGTTGATCCTACTCAATCCGAAGGTTTATTAGGCAAGATTTTGACCAGAGGTTATATTAAAGTTGCGATCGCTCAAAATACTCCTCAATGGCAAAAAGAACAAGCTAAAGCCTTAGCTGCGGCTCTCTTTGGTGATTCTCAAGCACTGCAATATGTCACCTTAGATGAAAAAGATATTTTTGCAGCAGTAGCCACTCAACAAGTAGATATTTCGGCGCATCTATTCCCCAATACCTATGAAAATCAAATAGATTTTGCGCCCGCGACTTTCTATGACAGTGAAGTTATTGTTGTTAAAAATAATAGTCATATCACTCAATCTCAAGATCTACAGAATGTCACCATCGGAGTGATCGCCAATAGCGACTCTCGCCAAAATCTCCGCGCTGTTTTAGGTAACGCTGGTATTAACTACAAACTAGCTGAATTTGCTGATAATCAGACATTAAGGTTGGCTTATGACAATAATCAAATTGGTGCAGTAGTTCTCAATCCTAGTCAAGTTAAGGATTTACCCACAGGTAACTCTGTCTTAGATTTAGAACTATCTACTCAAGCCATGAGTATGGTATTACCAGAAAATGAATCTTCTTGGGCTGATGTGGTACGCTGGGCAATTACCGCACCCATCGCAGCAGAATCTTTAGGTATTACTTCCACTAATTTGGATAGTTTGGTAAATAGTAATGATCCAGTAATTCGACGCTTTTTAGGTTTAGAAGGTAATTTAGGACAATCTCTCGGTATTAGTAATGATTTTGCTAATCAAGTTATTCGCACAATGGGTAACTATGCTGAGTTTTGGCAAAATAATTTTGGAGATTTATCGAGAAGTCGCAACCATCTTTTTGCTGATGATGGTTTACTCTATTCTTTACCCTTCGCTGGTAGCGTCAGTCAAAAACCGGAATTAATTAACAATAATGATCGCAATGTCTTAACAGAAATCAAAGCACGAGGTTTCATTAACGCGGGTGTATCATCGAGTCAATATCCAGGTTTGTTTTACCAAGAAAATGATCAATGGAGTGGCTTCCATATTGATATTCTCAAAGCCCTATCTGTGGCTTTATTTGGCGATGCAAATCACTTAAATTTTAGTAATCCTACCAGTTTTTTACTGAGCAGCTTAACTAATACGGCTAACGGTGTTGTGGATATTTCTTCTAATAGCACTACTCATAATTTAGTCCGGGATGGCTCTGTGGGTATTGATTTTAGTAAGCCTTATTTCTTTGATGGACAAGCTATTTTAGTAGGTCTTGATAGCGGTATTAGCTCTCTTGGGACGCTGACAGGCAGACGTATAGGGGTAGAAGCAAATACGACTGCTTTCGCTGGTTTAGATGATAATTTGGTTGGCATTAACTTCACTAAGGTAGAGTATACTAGCACTACTGATCTTTACAATGCTTACCAAAATGGAGAAATTGATGCTCTAATTGGCGATCGCTCGATTATTGCTAGTCGTCTGAGTACCTTTTCCAATCCTGAAAATCATAAGATACTGGATCAAGTATTATCAAGAGAACCAATCGCTTTTGTAGTGGATGAAAATCAGTCAGATTGGTTAGATGTGATCAATTTGATCATTGATACCCTCACCAAAGCCGAAGAATTAGGCATTACCAGCGCAAATGTAGATCAATTAGTTAAGGGCAATAATCCTGCTATCCGTGAATTTTTGGGTGTTAATGGCAAACTTGGCGAAAAATTTGGTTTAACTGCTAATTTTGCCCAAAATATCATTAAATCTATGGGTAACTATGGAGAAATTTATCAACGAAATCTAGGGGCGATATCCATTCCCAGAGATGCTAATCAGAGTTTTGCTGATTTTGGATTACAATCTGCTAATAGTTATACCAGTGCTTTGAGTATTGCCAACCCTGAATTAGAAATCAGGGGTAATGGTATTTTCCAAGTGATGGATAATTTAGCCAATCTTAAATTTAACCTCCTCAAGCATGACGGGAGAACTCAGGCTGAAATCGGTCTATATAAAACTGATGCAGATGGCAGCATTAATGGCATTAATCGCAACAGCACAGGTTATCTAAGTGAAGTTTTAAAACACAGTCAAACCATCTTCTCTATTCTGGACAAAAACCCTAATGGTTTTGATAGTAATAGCTTCAGCAGAACATTAGGAGAGTTTGATAACAATACCTACTTTGGCTTATATATGATCCAAGGTAGGGATGCTACCACCGTTCTTAACACTGGAGACTATAGTTCTTTGGTGTTGTCCCAAAATGTCAAAGCGCTGCAAACCCTTGATAAAGGAGCAAATCTTGTTTTTAATTGGGAAACCAACGGTGATAACAGTTACGATGATCTAATTATCGAAGCTGCTCCCACCTTAGAAGGAACTGTATTTGGTACAACCCTTGATAAAACAATTGATCTGACTGGTTTGGATCATCAAGGCCATAACATCAGCTTTACCGTAAACCGCGAAGCAGCCTATGATAATTTAATCGGTTTCTATCGAGTTAATGAACAGGGTCAGGTGCTAGATAGCCAAGGTAAAGTGGTTTCTGGTAATCCAAATCAGGATAGTAACTATGCTCAATTAGCCATAAACAATCGTTTGGATATACTTCTGAGTACAGGCAATCAACAAACTGCTGTCTTTAATGAACAACTCATGGGTGGTGTACGTTATGCTCCCATCCTCATCGCTAATGGTGGTTCAGCTTCCAGTCCCAATTTCAGCAATACCTATTTTGCCTATAGCGGAGCTAATAGTGATGGAGTTAATCATGTGCGACGCATGGCAGATAATATTTTTGGCTTTGAAGATATTCGCGGCGGTGGAGATAATGACTTTAATGATGTGATTGTGTCGGTAAAAGTCATCTAGTAATCTGTCAACCCGAAAATGACGGGTGAGGGGGGGTAGGGGAGGTAGGGGAGGTGGGGGAGGTGGGGGAGGTGGGGGAGGTAGGGGAGGTAGGGGGCGTAGGGGAGGTGGGGGAGGTAGGGGAGGTAGGGAGGGTAGGGGAGGTAGGGGGAGAAGAGAGGTAGGGGGAGAAGAGAGGTAGGGGGAGAAGAGAGGTAGGGGGGTAGGGGAGGGAAGAACAGAAGTTTTTTCTGATCATTACCCGTCAAAATAAATTTGACGAACTACTAGTAGTCTGTCAAGAGCTATACTCAAAACGGTTGGAACCTGGACTTTTATAAAATCACGAAAAACCTAGATTTGTAGGGGTAAAGCAAGAGCTTAAGCTCTTGTTTTACCACTACCCGCTTAAATCAAATAATTAATTAAGCCGTGTTGAGTGTGTTGAGTATAATTGACGTACTCCAATTTGTGTGTTCTGAACACCTCAGACCAATTACGGTCTGTCCTACCCGAATTGAGGGGATTCCGCTGCTCGTCTAGCCTACTTAGGGTTTGACCTCGACCTCCCTTAGACCTTCAATCCGTTTTTATTCGTTCCCTCCGTCCTTCGTGGTTCATTTCTTCTTTATCCGTCAAAATTTATTTGACAGATTACTATTGTTAATGAGATTTTGGAACCTTACGCATATTACATAGGATTTACGCATTTACAAAATTCCCCAAATATGCAAAGTGAATTTTATCCCTTGTAGGGTGCGTCAGACACGATATTTTGACAAAAAAACAGATTTCCTCTATCTGACGCACCCTACTCAATAAGTTATTCCCAAAGCCGAAAACGACGCAATTTCGTTCATTCATAAGTAGTGAGACAGAATTAATTACACAATGTCATTGCGTAAGCGTGGCGTTAGCCATATGGAACGAAGTGAAATGAAGCAATCGCAAGGGTTGTGATTGCTTCCCTTCGCCCGCAATGACTGTAAATATTTTTGTCCAATTACTTATCATGGCAAGTTAGTGAGCGTGCGTAAGTCCTATTACATAATGAAGTACGGAAAGTCAGGGTAAAAAAATTTTGCTTATTGACTTTTATTCTTAAAAAGTCTATAGTTTTCGATGGAGTTAATTGCAAATAATTTGCAAAAGTATTGAACATAATTCTTAGTGGGGTAAAAAAATGGTAGTAGGTAAAAAAAGCTTTTGGGGTGTTGGTGGCGGATTGTTAGCCTTGACAGGAATAGTGTTGAGCGGTTTGGATTCTCCGCATCTAGCCATAGCTAACCCTTTGCAAAATCAACCAGCACCACGCTTAATTGCTCAGAAAATCAACCCTTTAACTATAGTTTTTCCTAGTCGCTCTGATTCTACAGACTTGCAAAATAAAGCTAATAATGTAGCTGCTTTTTTATCTAAGGAGATAGGGATACCCGTTAAAGCGCAAGTAGGTGATGAGACAGCCGCAGTAGAAGCTTTAAGAGCGAATCGGGCTGATGTAGCATTTTTAAGTAGTCGTCCGGCTTTAAAGGCTGAACAATTAGCAAATTCTCGGTTATATTTGGCAGAAGTTCGCAAAAATTACTCTGGTAGGTATACTTATAATTCTATTTTTGTTGTTCCCAATAATAGCCAATTAAAAAGTAAAAATTCTCCGAAAGCAACTTTAGAACAACTTAGAGGCAAAACTATTGCTTTTACTTCTCCTACATCTGGTTCCGGGTTTCTTTTTCCAGTGAGTGAGTTAGTTAAACAGGGTTTTGTCCCTAACCGCGATCGCTTGGAAAGCTTCTTTGGTAAAGTTAGTTATGGTGGAAATTATAGTAAAGCTTTAGATGCTGTAATTAGAGGTCAAGCGGATGTAGCTGTAGTCTCAGAATATGCTCTTTTCCCTCCCTATTTGGCGGCTGAGAATAGAGGTAAAGTCAGGATATTACATAAAATTTCTGGTGTTCCGGCTCATGGTATTGCCATTGATGATGATGTTCCAGTTGTGATCAGAGAAAAGCTAATTAATGCTTTATTGAAGTTAAATAAATCAGAAAATAATCAATTACTAAGCAGTTTATATAATTCCACAGAATTGGTAAGAGTTGATCATAATCGTCATCTTCAACCAGTGCGAGAAGCTTTGAAAAACGTGGGAATGGAATAATATAACCCCACCCCCAACCCCTCCCCGCAAGCGAGGAGGGGAGCAGGATAGAACAAAAATTATCATATTCCCATTAGCCATGACTATTGATCAAGTAGCACATAAAAATTATCATTTATCCAACTTATCTCAAAGTAACGTGAATTTTATTGAATGTTGTAATTTGGAAACAGGTTATATTGCATCTCTACAGCGACCAATTTTAAATAATATTAATTGCCAAATTAATCAAGGTGAATTTGTAGTATTGCTAGGACTGAATGGAGCAGGTAAATCAACATTATTAAAATCACTTGTGGGGTTAGTTCCCTTGATTAAGGGGGAAATTAAAATTAATGGTGTGTCTGTAAGTGAGCAAAACTTACCGCAAATCCGTCGAGATGTGGGAATGCTATTTCAGGGAGGGGGCTTAATTCGCCAATTATCAGCAATTGATAATGTTTTGTGTGGCAGGTTGGGGGTGAGAAAAACGAGGCAAACTTTATGGGGATTTGGGCAACGCGATCGCACCTTAGCCTTAGAATTATTAACACAACTAGGTTTGCAAGAACAAGCATATCAAAAAACTAGTAAATTAAGCGGTGGACAACAACAAAAAGTAGCGATCGCTAGAGCATTAATGCAATCTCCACAAATACTTTTAGCCGATGAACCCACCACAGGTTTAGATGTGGTAGCCTCACAACAAGTCATGGCAACTTTATCAGAATTGCATCAACAAGGATTAACTATAATTACCGTTTTACATGACTTAGCTCTAGCTAAAGAATACGCTCAAAGAGCGATTATTTTAGATAATGGAAAAGTAGTTTATGATGGCAAATGTGAAAATTTACAACAGCGATTTTTATCAACTAAGTAGGTTGGCGTTGAAAATTGTCGTTATGGCAAGGCAAGAGGCAAGAGGCAAGAGGCAAGAGTGAAGGGGGTTTAGGCGATTTTACATTTCTTTACACAGTTTGGTTTTATTGTGTTCACCTACTTATCTAAATAGGGTTTGCTGAAAAAGTTATCTGTGAGGGCTAGAAGTATGGCTAACGCCATGCTGCGCTATCAGGAGTCAGGAGTATGGCTAAGGGACTTCCAATTAAAAAAATACCCAAAAATTTCTTGTGGTGCGGGACGAATTGCCTGCTAATCATCAAGGACAGGCAGGATGCCCATCCCACAAAATTGGGTAATTTATTTTTTGGTGTTCCCTAACGCCACGCTACGCTATCAGCAAACCCTAAATAAAATAATTAAAATTATATGGAGTAATTTAAAAAAATGAAAAAATTTTCTAATTCACAAATTTTTCATCGTTATCCTTGGTTTATGCCTTCACTTGTCTTCCTATTAATGATAGGAGTTTACACTTGGGCATTACAAGGATTAAAAGTTGATCTGAAATTATTAAAAGATAGCTGGCCTTTTATCACAGACTTCATTTCTCGGTTATTTCCTCCCAACTTGCAAGTTTTAGACATTGCCATTAAAGGATTAATTGAAACCGTGCAGATGTCCGTCTGGGGAACATCCATAGGTGCAGTTTTATCCTTACCAATTGCCATAGCCAGTTCTAATAATATCGCCCCTTTATGGTTAAGATGGATAGCAAACTTACTGCAAAATGCTGTGCGTTCCGTACCTTCAATTATCTTAGGTTTAATCTTTGTCGCAGCTACAGGTTTAGGCGCACCCGCTGGAACATTGGCATTATCAATATATACTATTGGCTATCTTGCTAAATTTTATCAACAAGCGATAGAATCAGTAGATTATCATTCCTTAGAGTCTTTACAGGTAATTGGAGCATCAAAAATACAAATTGCTCAGTATGGGATATTGCCGCAAATATTACCTTTAGGATTAGGTTATACCCTATGGATGTTTGAATATAACATTCGTGCTGCTTCAGTTTTAGGAGTAGTTGGTGCTGGGGGAATAGGATTTCAATTAAAAAGCTATATAGATGGTTTTGAATATACCAAAGCCACAACCATGATGTTAGTGCTATTAGTAGTAGTCACAGTTATTGATTGGTTTAGTAGTAAATTACGCCGATACTTAGAGTCAATTTAGTATTTATCTGCGTTTATCTGCGTTTATCTGCGTTCAATTATTCCAAAAATCTTACCAATTCTTCCTCCTGACTCCTGACTGGGCGCGGGGCCCGCGCCCCTACCTACTGATTAATAAAATCCCAAATAGCTTCAGCGACAACACTGGCACAAGTTTCTGGTAAATTACTTTCTCCATGAGCAATATTATGTAACTGAACTTCGGGAATTAATCGGGCATAAGTATTACTTTTGGATATAGCAGATTGTGTATCTTGACCACCTTGCAAAATCAAACAGGGAACATTGATTTCCGGTAAGCGTTTTTCTAATAATTCTGCTGCTATTTCTGGTTGCTGGCGATTAAAAAGTAATTGACAAGCTGTGGAAGATTGTAACAATGTTTGTCTTAATTCTAAATCTCTAGCAATTTTTCCCTCCCAACCAATCAATTTGATAAAAGGCATAATTAAGCGTAAAAATTTAATTATTAAGGGTGAACAATTAAATAACCGCCGTTTTTTTTGCCATTCCTCTTTTTTATCTTCCGCTGCAACACCCTCTGGTGATAACAATATTAAGCCAGATATTTGTTCTGGATATTTTAAAGCATAACTAGCCGCAATCCAACCTCCTAGAGAATTACCAGCTAAATAGACCTTTTCTAATTTTAAAGCTTTTAAAAAATCAGCTAAACACTCGACTTGTAAATCTATGGAATGGTGAATTTTAGGATTTGCTGATTCACCAAAACCTAACAAATCTGGTGAAAAGCAATGGATGTTTTCAGCTAATAATTCCATTGTGGATACCCATTCGCTACCATCATTCCATGCACCATGTAGAAAAACTACGGGTATTCCTGTACCAACTTCACGCCAAAACAATACCCCTTGACTAAGTTTTATGCGGGAGTTACGAAATAAAATATTCATTTATTTTAACTTACTAATTTAGGTGTCTAAGTTGTGCAATTTCCAATTATAGACTTTAGAGTTAATTTCCCAACCCAGAATTTTAAATTTTCCATCTTTTATGCAAGTGTTGTTAAACCATTTAAGTAGTCTTGTAACTGACGAAAATGATCATGAGACATATCTGGTTTTGGCAAAGAACTAGGAGGAAAAGCTTGAATTTCCATAACTTCTAAAGTATCTTTGATTGCCATTTCTCCTTGAACTTCAGCTTCAACAGTAATACAGATAGAATGAATCCGAGGATCACGATCTGGTGAAGAGTAAACCCCCACTAAACGGCGGATTTTAACTACTTCTAACCCTGTTTCCTCTATCAATTCCCGACGGACTGCATGAGGAACATCTTCTCCCCAATCCACCATACCACCAGGTAATGACCAACGACCATCATCCTTTCTCCTAATAAGGACAATCTGACCATCAGGTAAAACAGGGATAATACTTGTACCAGTAATGGGGTGGCGGAATATAATACCCAGTACCGTTTGTCCAAAGTGCCATAGGCTGCGTGTGGACTGAATCATTGGTGTAAAAAAAGCAAAAATGTTCAAGTTGAAAATTACTTTGTTGTATTCTAAGTAGGTTAGCATTGAAAATTGTCGTTATGGGAGGGCAAGAGGCAAGAGGCAAGAGGCAAAAGGCAAAAGGCAAAAGGCAAGAGGCAAGAGGCAAGAGGCAAAAGGCAAGAGGCAAGAGGCAGTAGTGAAGAGGGTTTGGGCGATTTTACATTTCTTTACACAGTTTGGTTTTATTGTGTTCACCTACTTACGAATTACGAATTCCGGCGTTGCTGATTAAGGGTATGAATTTTAGTCTCACGCAAAGGCGCAATCACGCTTCGTGATCTCGAAGAGTAGACGCACTGAGGTTTGATTTTTAAAGGTTCAATTTGGAAATTTCATACCTCGATTCAGCAACGCCCGAATTCCAAATTCCAAATTACGAATTACGAATTACGAATTACGAATTACGAATTACGAATTACGAATTACCAATTAATGTTGTTTCTGCAATCTGGAAAATTATTTCTTCTAATGTCCGTAATAATTCTTGCTCATTGTACGGTTTAGAAAAATAAGCTTTTGCTCCTAATTGCATAGCTAACTGACGATGCTTACTACTACTACGGGAGGTTAACATAGCGACAGGAATATTTCTCAACTCTGTATTGTTGTTGATTCGCTCTAAAAAGCTATAACCGTCAATACGAGGCATTTCAATATCACAAATTACCGCTTGGACTTGCAAACCACTTTCTAGCTTTTCTAAAGCTTCTTGACCATCTTTAGCCTGTTCTACTTGATATCCACCTTTTTCCAGGGTTAGTGCTAGATAACGACGGACGTTAATGGAATCATCAACAATCAAAATTATGCTTTTTTGGCGACTAGGTTGATTGATAGTGGGTACTTTTGGCGGTTTGAGGAATGCAGTTTGTAATCTTGTTGTTGGTAATTTATTACTGATGTGGGGACGTTCATTTTTTGTAATCCATGATACTAAATCATTAGTATTAATGAGGGGAACTACTCGACCATCACCCAGAATTGTACAGTTGTTAAAACCACTGGGAAGGGGAATATTACCTTCTACTTGACGAATAGCTACTTCTTGTTCACCCCAGCAGCGTTCTACTTGAACTGCGACTTGTTGATGATCATGTTTGACTATCAATACACTTATAGCATTAATGATCGGCAGAGTTTCTAATTCCAGGTTATTGTAGCGGGAGCAATTAAATTCAAAGTAACTATTGAGACGCAGTAATGGTAATTGATTGTTTTGCCAGTTAATAAATTCTTTCCCGTTTTGGGAGAAGATTTGTTCCTGTTCTAGCAAGAAAATTTCCTCGATTACGTCTGTAAAAAATGCTAACACCAAGCGATCGCTCTCAACCAATAAAACCCGCGCAACTGACAGGGTAAATGGTACTGATAAGGTAAACTTCGTCCCCACTCCAGCTTGGGTGTCAACATTCACATCTCCTCGCGCTAATTTCAGGTTATTACGGACTACATCCATGCCTACACCACGACCAGATAAAGCTGTTACCTGTTCTGAGGTGCTAAATCCTGGTTCAAAAATTAATGATAGTAGATCTTCATCACTAGCGCTCGCTAATAAAGAATCGTCCAAACCCATTTTTAAGGCGCGGTGACGAATTTTTTCTAAAGAAATACCTTGACCATCATCACGAATAGTAATAATCGTGCGGTTACTATGGTAGACAGCTTTCATTTCAATCAAACCTTGTTCACTTTTTCCTTGCTTTTTCCGAGTAATAGGATCTTCAATTCCATGATCAAAAGCATTGCGTAACAAGTGCATTAAAGGCTCATTTAAAGCCTCCAAAATACCTCTTTCAATTAAAGTATTTCCACCTTCAATTTTTAATTGCACATTTTTTCCATACTCAACGTTTAAATCCCTAATAGCTCTAGGAAAACGTTCTACTAAATCGGAAAAAGGACGCATTCTCACCTGGGTTAATTGTCTTTGTAATTGTTTAGAAGTTTTATTTAGTTTTCTTGCTATTTGGTCTGTATCGTCCACACTTAATTGGATATCACTGGTAACTTCTGCCACTTGGACAATAGTTTCCATGACATTTTGAGATAATAAATTCAATTTTTGATAGCTATCTTGTTCTATAAAATTATTTTCTACTTCTTGATTACCATGATTATGAGTTATTATTTTTGCGTAAGCTGTTCGCAGTTCTTGATTTTCTTGATCAAGAATTTGGACTCTTTGACTGAGATTACGCACCAATTTACGTAATCTTTCCATTTGCACATTTAACCCATTACGTTGAATAATAACTTCTCCAAATAAATCATTAATTTTTTCTAAATGTTTACTAGGAACTCTAACTGTATTTTCCTGGTTTTCCCTTTCTTTAGGCAGTGAATTAATATCACTTTTACGTTCAGTATATTTATAATCTATGGGGAGATTTTCTGAGGTTGATACTCTATCAGCACTTTCTGGAGATAATTCAACATTTTCTAATAAATCAAAATCAGAAATAGCTGATTTATGCAATAAATAATCTTGCTGATTTGATGAAATAGGAGGAAGATCATGAATAACTTCACCAAAATCAATTCTAGTTGGTAAATTACCTCGTTGATTACTTAATACTAAAGTTTGAGATTGTCGCCATGCTTTTAATGCTAAATTAGCAATTTCCAAACAACTATCAGGGTAAGTTTCTAAATAATGGCTAACTGATTGACATAATTTGGTAAAAGCTGTTAATTGCAGCATTTCTCCTAACCCACTCAACTCAGTTGCCATCATTACCAACTCTACTCTTAACCCCGATTTATTGCTATTTTTTAATCTAGCTTCTAGGTGTTGTAAATACTCTTCAACTTCAGTTTCAAATAATAAAGGGATAATTTCTGTATCATCTTCAGATGATAGTAAAGTTGTAATATTTTCTGGAGTCGGTTCACCTAAACGCTCATAAAGTTCGTCAAAAACTGGATAACAAAATTTTCTTAACCAACTATCATCCAGATTATTACCCTTTGCCAATAACTCAACAATCTGTCGTAGCCAATCAACACTAGATAGTAATAAACTTTGTAAATGAGTATCAAGTTCCAAAGAATCTTTTTGAGTCTTTAAGACTTTAAAGGCATCTTCCAATTTATGAGCTAAATCACTTAATACGCGAAATCCCATCATTGCTGCTCCACCTTTAATAGAGTGGGCAGCTCGCATTGCAGCGTTAATATGTTCTAATTCAATGCGTTTGCTAATGTCAATTTCCAGTAATACCCCTTCTAAAGTATTGAGGTAATCAGTTGCTTCTTCCAGAAATTGCATCTGGATTTCCAATTCTTTATCTTTAGTCATTAGTCCTTAGTCATTAAGTAGGTTGGTGTTGAAAATTGTCGTTATGGCAAGGCAAAAGGCAAAAGGCAAGAGGCAAGAGTGAAGAGGGTTTGGGCGATTTTACATTTCTTTACACAGTTTGGTTTTATTGTGTTCACCTACTTATTTATTAATTCAGAACAAATGAGAATATCAATTAGGTGGGAAAGTCTCAATAGTATCTTTTAACTCTTGAGAAATATCTACTGCTTTTTGTAAAGATTGGGAAACTTGACGCGAATTATGAATATTACGTGCTGATACAAGGGTAATATCTTTAATAGTTTGACTCACAATTTGTGATGTTTGAACTTGAGATTGAGTAGAACTTAAAATTGACTGAATCAGGGTATCTATTTGCTGGGATACATCAGTGATTTTTTGTAAATTATGCTTGGCATTTTCAATAATATTGCTGCTTTGGGTAACTTGATTAGTTCCCATTGTCATTGTTTTTAATACTTCACCTGTTTCTTGTTGGATTTTGGCAATTATTTCCTCAATTTCTTGAGTAGCGGCTGCACTTCTGGCGGCTAATTCGCCAACTTCTTCAGCTACCACTGCAAAACCTTGACCTTCCTCTCCGACTCTTGCAGCTTCAATTCCCGCATTAATTGCTAATAGATTAGTTTGCATGGAAATTTGATTGATTATAGAAACCACACGGGAAATTTGTTGAGAAGATTCTCCTAAACGTCTCACTTTTTTAGCTATTTCATCAACTGTTTCTTGGACACAGAAAATATTTTGCAATGTTAAATCCATCTCTGCTCCAGTTTTAGTAGCTGTATGGTTAGCATCATTAATAATGGTGACAGCTTGCTGTGCTATATCAGCGGTAGATTGAATAGCAATGGTCATATTTTCAATGGTTTCTAAGCTTTGGTACATTTTTTCAGGTTCTAGAATTGCCTCTGTGGCGAATTTTTCTAAATAAACATTTACTTCACTAACAGCTTGTTGAATTTGATTGACAAGCTCAATACTATCCTGAAAATTCTGGAGTTCTAGGGAGTCTTGATTAATATTTGTTTGACTATGAGCTTTCAATTTTCTGATCTCTACTAGCAGATGAGATTGTTCTAAAGCATAGCCAATTTGTGTAGCAATTTGGGTTAAAAAATTAATTTCTCCAACTTGCCAAACATGAGGATTATAACAATGATGAGCAATCAAGAATCCTTGAATTTCTCCATGACTTAAAATTGGTGCTGTTAAACTACTTTGTACAGAAAATTTCTTTAACCACTCGATATAACTACTGGTTAATTTTACCTCTTGTTCAATGTCTGATATAGCCTCAAATTGATTACTTTTCCCAAGTTCTCGCCAGTGAGAATCATTGTTATAGACACCGAGCATTTTTTGACAATCATCAAGTACCGATTCAGCAATTACTTTGACAGATTGCGTTTTCCGATGGAGTTTATAAACGATGACTCTATCTGTTTTTAGAACATGAATAACTTCAGATATTGCTGTTTGATAAATAGCTTCAGACTGAAGATTTAGCCGAATTTTTCTAGTCACTTCTAGCAGTAATTTTAGCCATTCAATTTCTCTTTCTTGATCTTCTTGTTTGTTGACTACGCTTAGATGTATTTGCTCTTGAATTTCCTGAGCTTTTCCTATAGACGTATTCGCAATTTTAGCATTAATCCGCTGACTTAACCAAGCTACAATCAACGTCATTAATAATGCAATTAATGATGTTGTAGTAGCAGTTAAGTTTAAAAATTCTCTTTGTTGCTTAAAAGCGATCGCTGTATCTTTTTCTATGATTAATTGCCACTTGATCTCCGGTAAACCTGATATCTTGGAAAATGGTATATAAGTAATAAGTTGCTGCTTTTGATTATTTTTGGCAATGGCTGTAAATGTATCAATATTTTTGGTATTCAAAACATTAGTTAAACTCGGATATATATTTACGAGTTTTTCACTAAATATATCTTGATAGGAACTAATTAAAATTTTTCCTGCTGCATCTAAAAAATAATATTGATTATTCTTATCTATATAACCTTGTATTACTTTTTTTAAAGCCTTCAGAGGTATACGAGTTCTGACTATACCAATAGTATTACCCTCCACTGCATCCTTAATTGGTGCAGCTATATAAATCACTGTGCCGATATTTTTAACTATTTCTGGTTGACTAATAATAGGAGTATTTTGTTTAACTACCTCTTGAAAATAGATAAGTTGTCTTTCTGGACTTAAAGATTCTCCTGATGATTGCATCATCACTTGTCCATTCAGGTCAAATATGGCTACACTATCATAAACATTACTATTTTTGATCAAGCTATCCAAGGAGGCTTCTGTTTCTATATTAATTGTGCTGGGATCAACTTTCGATATTTGCCTAGATTTTTCTGCTATTGCTTTTTCTGTATCTTGTATCGGACTTGAAAAAGATATATTAGATAGGATCTGAATATCTCCATAGCGTTGTCCAATAAAGTTATTAACTTTATCACTTAAATTAATTGCTGTATTTTCTTGGGATGTAATAATTTGCTTTGTAATTAACTTACTACCAAACATATAAGCGATCGCCCCAATTCCCAAAACTGGTAAAGTACCAATAGCGATAGACAAAATTATAGATTTGGTACTTAACTTAAATTGTCGCAAATAGTCTAATCTCTCATACCAAGACCTCTGATCACTGGAACTTTTTCCTCTATTATCAACAACTTTAGTTGGAGAAATCAAAGATACTTGATTTTGAGAATTGCTACTTTGTTTGATATCAGTCTTATTCAACATATATTCCTCACACCACAACTATAAAATAAAAAATTACCACTTTTTTCGAGTATTAATTATTAGTTAATACAAAAAACATCTGAACTTAAAATATGTACTGCATTTAATACCAATAAAATTTCTTCTTGTTGTACCACACAACCACATAAGTAAGGTACTAAACTAGATGCTACTTGTCCGACAGGGGAACGGATATCATCAGCAATAAACTTGGTTGTTCCTTTAATTTCTTGAACGACTAAACCTAAAATTATTGATTCTATTTGAATAACAATAATATTATACTGACGCAATCGGTGATCAAGACATTCTAGATTAAACATCCTCGGTAAATCAACCACCCAAATTATATGACTGCGCCAATTCATCAATCCTAATATACAAGCAGGCATATTCGGAATAGCCGTAACCGATGTCACAGGTACAATAATTGCTTCCTGCGTATGAGCAATGGATAAAACAGCACCAGTTTGTTGATTAAGTTGAAATTTGAGATAGCCATCTTCTCGACTATTATGTATGGCTTGATGGTTAAAGTCAATTTGCACCTTTTTCATAAGTAAATGTAAATGTAATTAAAATCAGTTTATTTTCGTTTTATGGGATAACCATAAGTTTCTCCCATACTAAGTAGGTTGGTGTTGAAAATTGTCGTTATGGCAAGGCAAAAGGCAAGAGTGAAGAGGGTTTGGGCGATTTTACATTTCTTTACACAGTTTGGTTTTATTGTGTTCACCTACTTAACTTACTTATCATTCCAGTCCAGTAATTTCTCCATCTCCTCATCTGTGCCAAGTATACAGTAGGACTATCTCTCCCAGAAGCGATCTCCGAATGTATCAGCCATAACCCAACATTATCAAGGATTTTGTTGGGTTTCGCTATCGCTCAACCCAACCTACATTTCCTTAACTATTGCCTTGCTATAACGACAATTTTCAACGCCAACCTACTTAGCAATCCTATTTGATTTGTGAACATTGTAATAGCTAGATCCCCAACTTAGGGACTTCCAATTAAAAAAATCCCCAAAAGTTTCTTGTGGTGCGGGACGAATTGCCCGCTAATTACCAAGGACAGGCAGGATGCCCATCCCACAAAATTGGGTAATTTATTTTTTGGTGATCCCTTATCTAAGAGGGTGTTTGAAAAGTTATGGTTGATGTATCAAATATTTTTTACCCCACCCTAACCCTCCCCTTGTAAAGGGGAGGGAACTGGATTTTTATTGTTTCCCCCCTTTACAAGGGGAAAGGGGGGTAGCAATGTGATGAAAATTACGGAATAACACTTTTCAAACATCCTCTAAGAAGTCAGGGATTTTATTGTTCATAACTATACTAAAAACGGGTCTTAGCCTTACCATTAAAATCGCCAATAGTATTGATATAGAAAGATTTTTGCCGAGGCAAAAGTCTAGCAATCATCCGTCTTCAGTATAATTTAGGAGTGTCAATTCTGTACCTGTTCTCTATCTCATATTTTGCTTTTTCTCCGCTTTGGGATCACGATTGGCTACAGCGGCTAATTCCGCATCCATTAAGGTTTTTCCGGTGGCTGCTAGGTAAACATCATCTAAACTAGGACGAGATTGAGCGATGCCAAAAATTGGTAAATTGGCATGATTTAACGCCTGTTGAATCGTGATCAAAACGTCATTTTGCGGAGTAACTACTAAATTTAGAGAGTTACCTTGGGCGCTGTTGATGATGATTTCTTGAACAAAAGGTAAGGCTGCTAACAGGTTTTTGGCGGTTTCGGCTTCTTCTAGAGGTGAAAATTCACGGATTCTTAAGGTGATGCGATCGCCTCCTACCTGATCTTTTAACTGAGAAGGTGTACCATTAGCAATAACTAAACCTCTATCAATAATTGCCACCCTGTCAGCTAAAGCATCAACTTCTTCCAAATAATGACTGGTAATTACCACAGTAGTTCCCCCAGCCCGCAATTGCCGCAAGAAATCCCAGACTACAACCCGGCTTTCAATATCCAATCCTACCGTTGGTTCATCTAATACCAACACATCAGGCGCATGAAGTAAACCAGCCGCTAAATCTAGCCGTTTGCGTAAACCACCGGAATAAGTGCCAGTTTTTTTGTCTGCGTATTCTTGTAACCCCAGCAAATCCAAAATAGTATTAATTCGCTGTTTAATCAGCGCACCAGGAAGATGATACAGTGCCGCTTGTAATTGTAGTAACTCCCGTCCAGTTAGCACCTTATCTAAAGCTACTTCTTGGGCTACATAACCCAGTTTTTGCCTAGCCAATTTGGGGTGCTTTAAGACAGAAATGCCGGAAACCTCAATTTTCCCAGTATCAGGCGTTGTTAGCGTACATAAAGCCCGGAGAGTGGTCGTTTTCCCAGCCCCGTTGGGTCCAAGTAACCCAAAAATTTCTCCAGGTTGGACTTGAAAGGAAACATCCTGGACTGCAACTAGATTACCGTAGCTTTTTTTGAGATTTTCGATGAAAACAGCGGCAGTCATGACAGCTATAATCCTTAACTATACAATTCGCAACAATCTATCTGTTATTGTACAAGTTAGGCGATCGCTATGATGAGTTGAATATTTCATTTTCAGATAATTCTCAGTACAGATTTAGCCAAATGATAAATTATAGTTGCCGATAGCGTAGCGTGGCGTTAGCCATAAACTGTTCAAACACTTTATTACTGTACTGTTAACCCTATTTTTATTTTTTGACAATTCCTAACTTAAGAATGATTGTTATATTTATTACTCCTTATTGAGAATACATTTGAGCAATTTTTCTATCCAAAATCTATTTTTTTTGAGCCAAAGGTAATTTTTTACTCCTTTCTCATGAAGTAAATTCCGTAATAACCGATTGTGACAGTTAAGGGTGCGGAATGTGGGCTTTATCAGTTCTGGTTTTGGAGCAACATCAAACATGAGATCATAAGAATTATGAATAGTCATTAAATCTAAATTAAGTAGGTGAACACAATAAAACCAAACTGTGTAAAGAAACGTAAAATCGCCCAAACCCTCTTCACTCTTGCCTCTTGCCTCTTGCCTTTTGCCTTGCCATAACGACAATTTTCAACGCCAACCTACTTACTCATCCTCATCAAATTCATCAATTATTGGTTTTTGAGCAGCGTGTCTTACAAAAACAATCTGAACAGTATCATC
Organism: Aphanizomenon sp. UHCC 0183; assembly: GCF_009712065.1. NCBI lineage: Bacteria > Bacillati > Cyanobacteriota > Cyanophyceae > Nostocales > Aphanizomenonaceae > Aphanizomenon > Aphanizomenon sp. UHCC 0183. The sequence continues at coordinate 38,217 of NZ_VILC01000023.1, forward strand.
TAAAATAGTAAAAAGAATCCGATAAATATTTCGTCCTTTCCCATAAATAATCTGTCGAATTTCTTGATCCAAAAAATCATTTTCAAATGCCAAAGAGCAACGAAAAGGCATTATCTCTAGTGATAAAATAACTTTATATAATCCCTCCAACCACTTTCTAGCCTGACGAGAAGAATCATTGCTAAACCAAAAATATGCTTCCTCTATTGCTTTTTGTGCTGCGGGTTGGATGACAACTTGATATTTTTGATTCATTAGTCAATATCTAACTTATCAAATAGTTCATTAAAAAAATCCTCTGCTTTTTTTCCCTTTCTTTCCTGCATCTGTTCCAAACCAAGTTTAATTCCCTTTAATGTTTCTACCAACTCAGCAGCATCTAAAAGTTCCTGGTAAGATTCGGCATCTTGAACAACTAATTCTGCTTTACCATTGACAGTTAGAACCAGAGGATGTTTTGTTTGCTTAATCCGCTGTAAAAACTCAGTCGTATTCCGTTTAAACTCTGTTAAAGAATGTATATCTTTTGAAAGATTGATCATGACTTAACATTTGATTAGCATTTAATTGAATGTTAATATATATTTGCTGTGTTTGTCAACAATCGTGAATTAAGTAGGTTAGCATTGAAAATCGTCGTTATGGCACTAGGCTTGAGGCACTCATGCAAAAGGCAAGAGTGAAGAGGGTTTGGGGGATTTTACTTTTCTTTACATAGATTGGTTTTATTGTGTTCACCTACTTAGGAACGCAAATTTAATAACCTGCAATTCTGATGTAACCTGGAATGGTGCGTTACGCTGTCGCTAACACACCCTACTTTTGCACCTTATTTAATTCACATTCCTTAGAAAAAATCAGGATAAGTAGGTTGGCGTTAAAAATTGTCGTTATGGCACTAGGCTTGAGGCACTCATGCAAGAGGCAAGAGTGAAGAGGGTTTGGGCGATTTTACTTTTCTTTAAGTAGTGAGACAGAATTAATTACACAATATTATTGCGTAAGCGTTGCGTGGCGTTAGCCATATGGAACGAAGTGAAATGAAGCAATTCCAAGGGTTGTGATTGCTTCCCTTCGCTCGCAATGACTGTAAATATTTTTGTCCAATTACTTATAATAAACGATAGGGACAAGGTCATCCCTATCGTTATTGTTGATACTTCAGCTATACAGTACGTCTATCACCTCGACTTAGTTGTTAAAAGATCAACAACTACCAGCCCAAGTTATCCATTTATGGGATAAACCTATATGCAAAATTTCTCCAGTTCTCTCCAATTCCGTGATAATTGTTGTTGTTAAATCAACGCCCATTAATTCGGCTTCATTGACATTACTATCAATTAAATTGGCATGATGGAGATTAGCACCTGTAAAGTCAGCACCACTCATTTCTGCTTGGTTGAGATTTGCGCCGACTAAGTTTGCTGAAGTTAAATTTGCAGTTCGCAAATCAGCACCACTCAGGTTAGTTTTTCTGAGGTTGACTCTAGTTAAATCAGCACCAATTAAGTTAACTTCACTTAGGTTGGCATTTTCTAAATTTGCTCTACTTAAATCAGCATTAGTGAGATTGGCTCTACTGAGGTTACACCCACTCAAATTTGCTTGAGTAAGATCCGCTCCGCTTAAATCTGCTGCTTCTAAATTTATGCCTCTCAAATCGGCACGTCTTAACATAGCTTGGTGCAGATTTATTCCTGGGAAATTCTTTTCTCCTGATTTATAAGAATTCAGAAGTTTTTGAGTATCCATATTTCCACCTCATTGTGTCTACAGGTGAGTTATTACACTTCCCAAACCACAGACAATTACTTGAGATTCTAGCGATCGCACTTTTAGGTGACATACTCCACACACTCCCTTATGCCTTGCGGCACGCTTGCGCGAACAGGTGAGTGTGGGCTTCTCGGCGACTCTTCTATGAAGACATTAACCGAGCTTTAAAGCCCTATGCCCTAGGGACTTTTTGAGATAATTTTTAACTTTTGTGATAGGCTGCTTTTGGTGCATTTAATTGAGTTACACCTACTATTGAAAATTATATCAAATATTTGAAAAAAAATCAAGAAAGTGTTCATTCCGCACTTCGTGCCGCTGCGCTAACATCGCCCAACAACACTGATTAAGCTGCGCTTAATTTTGCTCGTTGGGCAATTCGTCACTTACGCATATTCATCTCATCACCTCCCTATCGGGTAGGTGAGAGGCTTCTACTGTTTAAGCTAAAAACATGGAACTATACTTAATCCGTCATGGTATCGCCGAAGAACATCAACCGCAACTAAAAGACGAAGAACGACAACTCACCCCAGAAGGACGACAAAAAACCGAGAAAGTCGCTCAAAGATTAGCAAAGCTAGAATTACACTTTGATCTCATTCTTACCAGTCCCCTAGTTCGCGCTTATCAAACAGCAGAAATACTCATTGCGGCTGGATTGAGTTCCCAGTTAGAAACATCAGATCATCTGAGCTTTGATGGTAATATTCAAAATTGGTGGCAAGAATGGCTTCAACCCAGAAAATATCCCCAAAAAACCAAACTAGCATTAGTCGGTCATGAGCCTAGTTTAAGCCATTGGGCAGAAATTCTGCTGTGGGGAGAAGCAAAAGAGAGCCTCATCCTCAAAAAAGCAGGTATGATGGGAATAAAACTACCAGATGATGGTTCAGCTTGGGGTCGTAGTCAACTGTTTTGGTTAACATCACCCAAGTACCTGCTGTAATAGTTGTTACATCTGCAACTATTGTGGTGAAAATAGTCTCTAGTAGGTTAGTGTGAGCAGATATTTTACAAAGTAAATGGTGTTGCCATGACGGTATGCGAATACAAGCCTGGTTTAGAAGGCATTCCCGCAGCCCAGTCGAGCATTAGTTATGTAGACGGGCAGAAAGGAATTCTAGAATATCGTGGTATCAGGATTGAGGAATTAGCCGAGAAAAGTACATTCCTAGAAACTGCATATCTGTTAATTTGGGGTGAATTACCAAATCAAGAAGAACTAAAAGCATTTGAGCATGAAGTTCTCTTCCACAGGCGCATCAAATACCGCATTCGGGACATGATGAAATGCTTCCCTGAAAGTGGTCATCCAATGGATGCACTTCAAGCCTCGGCTGCTGCTTTAGGTTTATTCTATTCTCGTCGGGATTTACATAATCCTGTCTATATTCGGACTGCTGCCGTCCGGTTAATCGCTACTATTCCCACGATGGTAGCAGCATTCCAGTTAATGCGGCAAGGTAATGACCCCGTTAAACCCAGGGATGATTTAAACTATGCGGCTAACTTCCTGTATATGCTCAATGAGAAAGAGCCTGACCCCCTAGCCGCCAAAATATTTGATATCTGCCTAATACTTCATGTTGAGCATACAATGAATGCTTCAACATTTAGTGCTAGAGTCACAGCTTCTACATTGACTGATCCTTATGCAGTAGTCGCCAGTGCCGTCGGTACTTTAGGCGGTCCATTGCATGGTGGAGCGAATGAAGAAGTAATTCAGATGTTAGAAGACATCGGTTCTGTAGAAAATGTTGTCCCCTATGTAGATGATCTTCTCAAACGCAAAGCTAAAATTATGGGCTTTGGTCATCGTGTCTACAAAGTCAAAGATCCCCGCGCTACAATCTTACAAGGCTTGGCAGAGCAATTGTTTGAGAAGTTTGGCTATGACGAATACTATGAAATTGCCGTAGAAATGGAACGGGTAGTTTCAGAAAAACTGGGTGGTAAAGGGATTTATCCTAATGTTGACTTTTATTCCGGCTTGGTGTATAGGAAAATGGGAATCCCTACAGACTTGTTTACACCAGTATTTGCGATCGCCCGTGTAGCCGGTTGGTTAGCACACTGGAAAGAACAACTGGTAGAAAACCGGATTTTCCGTCCCACTCAAATTTACAATGGTCGTCACGAAATCGCCTACACTCCGATTGACCAACGTTAACTGACAAACTACTCAACTGTAGATTTGGGATGTTCAATTCAAGTCCTCCAATGGACAGATTGATAACCGTCACATCTTCCATTGAGGCTTGTATTCCAAAATCACAACCCGCTAAAATTGGCAAACTTACAACAGCACCGAGTTTGGGAAAACCGTTACCACCTGAGTTCGGTGTTAGGAGTTCGGAGTTTCTCCTTCGGAGACGCTACGCGAACAGAGTTATGATTTTTTCAACGAGATCATAAGGGTTTGAGACTCATATTTGGGGCAGTTTTCCAGAAATTATCTTATCTTATGTCGAACTCAGGTGTTACCAACCCGGAAGCGGCTAATTTGCCCTACCTGATGACTATTAAGTCATCAATCATCAATTCCTAATCCCAACCATAAGTAGAAGTTGTCTTGTAGAGTCTGATGGGGAAAACCATCCAAGGATATACTAAACTCATGAATTAGCCCAAGTATTGAAGGGAATAAACTTCAATCGGGCATCATCTCAGCAGAGCAGGGATTGAACTTAAAGCTGAAGCACAAAAGATGAAAGTTGAAACAACTAATTTTATCTTGGACAGTTCATCAGAACGTTGACTTAAAGAGCAGCAAACATGAATCCAGGAATTGACCTCCAAGGAACTTTTATTCAATCTGTCAAAGACTTGGGCGTACCCCCTGGTGCGGCCAAAGCTCTATGGATGCCATTACCAATGGTATTGATGCTAATTGGGGCTACAGTAGGCGTACTAGTTGCCACATGGCTAGAACGGAAAATTTCTGCGGCAGCACAGCAACGGATTGGTCCTGAATACCAAGGACCATTTGGATTACTAGTGCCTGTAGCCGATGGTTTGAAGCTGGTATTTAAAGAAGATATCATCCCCGCCAAGGCAGATACTTGGCTATTTACCATCGGTCCAATTATTGTCGTCTTACCAGTATTTCTGTCTTATTTAATTGTGCCATTTGGACAGAATATCATCATTGCTAACGTCGGCATGGGCGTGTTCTTGTGGATTGCACTATCTAGTATTCAGCCCATTGGTTTATTAATGGCAGGTTATGCCTCTAATAATAAATACGCCTTATTGGGAGGTTTACGGGCAGCAGCACAGTCCATCAGCTATGAAATTCCCTTAGCATTGAGTGTACTAGCGATCGCCATGATGTCCAATAGTCTTAGTACCGTTGACATCGTTAATCAGCAATCTAACTTTGGCATTCTCGGCTGGAATATTTGGCGACAACCATTAGGTTTCGTGATCTTTTGGATAGCCGCCCTAGCGGAATGCGAGCGCCTACCCTTTGACTTACCAGAAGCCGAAGAAGAACTAGTTGCCGGGTATCAGACCGAATACTCAGGCATGAAATTCGCCCTCTTTTACCTCAGTTCTTACATTAACCTTGTCCTTTCTGCCCTATTAGTAGCAATTTTATACCTTGGTGGTTGGCATTGTCCTATACCCTTGGAGATGATCACTGGTTGGTTAGGAGTCAGCGAAAGTGACCCAGCCATTCAGGTAGTCACAGCGGTGATAGGCATTACCATGACCGTGATTAAAGCCTACTTACTAGTATTTTTTGCCATCCTCATTCGTTGGACAGTACCACGGGTACGGATTGACCAATTGCTAGACTTAGGATGGAAATTTCTCTTACCAATAGGCTTGGTAAATCTCCTATTAACCGCAGCCTTCAAACTAGCCTTTCCCTTCGCCTTCGGTGGGTAAGGCAATTTTAGATTTTAGATTTTGGATTGAATCTGAAATCTAAAATCCAAAATCCAAAATCCAAAATTGTAAAGAGAGAGACACAAAAATGCTTAAATTCCTTAAACAAGTTGGTGATTACGCCAAAGAAGCAGTCCAAGCAGGTCGTTATATTGGTCAAGGATTATCTGTTACTTTTGACCACATGAGACGGCGACCTGTTACCGTTCAATATCCCTACGAAAAATTGATTCCTGGGGAAAGATTTCGCGGTCGCATTCACTATGAATTTGACAAGTGTATTGCTTGTGAAGTCTGTGTGCGTGTTTGTCCCATTAATCTTCCTGTCGTTGACTGGGAAATGGACAAAGGCACTAAAAAGAAAAAGCTCAAACACTACAGTATTGATTTTGGAGTTTGTATCTTCTGTGGTAACTGTGTGGAATACTGTCCCACCAACTGTTTATCCATGACAGAAGAATATGAACTAGCCACTTATGATCGCCATGAACTTAATTACGATAGTGTAGCCCTGGGACGATTACCCTATAAAGTTACAAACGATCCAATGGTGACACCACTGCGCGAACTTGTTTACCTACCTAAAGGCGTAATGGACCCTCACGGAGTCCCCGCCGATGCCCCCCGTGCAGGTTCTCGTCCAGAAGACCTAGTAGTCTGTCAACCCGAAAATGACGGGTGAAGGCAAGCAGGGGGAGAAGAGAGGTGGGGGAGGTTGGGGAGGTGGGGGAGGTAGGGGAGGTAGGGGAGGTGGGGGAGGTTGGGGAGGTGGGGGGGGGAGGGGAGGGAAGAAGAGAAGTTTTTTCCGATTATTACCCGTCAAAATAAATTTGACGAACTACTAGTAGAAACAGAAAAATAATTAGTTATTAGTCATTAGTCATTAGTCATTAGCAAAGATAATTTACAACTGACAACTGACAACTGACAACCAACAACTGACAACTAACAACTGACTAAGGACAGAAAACAGTGAATCTAGCAGAAGGAGTACAGTCTGTATCACTTGGCATTCTTGGTGTAATGATGATTGGGACAGCGCTCGGTGTAGTGTTATTCTCTAACATTGTTTATTCCGCCTTTTTGCTGGGAGGTGTATTCATCAGCATGGCGGGAATGTACCTATTGCTAAATGGTGATTTTGTCGCATCAGCACAAATACTAATTTATGTTGGTGCTATTAACGTTTTAATTCTGTTCGCCATCATGTTGGTAAACAAAAGACAGGATTTTTCACCATTACCTAGTGCTGGATTAAGAAAAGTATTTACAGCTATAGTCAGTTTTGGACTATTTGCGCTTTTAAGTACAATGGTATTAGCTACACCTTGGGCTTATACAATTAATCCCGTAGTTAATCAAAATTCCATCGTTGTCATTGGTGAGCATTTCTTCAGTGACTTTTTGCTACCCTTTGAATTAGCTTCCGTCCTCTTGCTAATTGCGATGGTAGGCGCAATTATTTTGGCGCGTCGGGAATATCTCCCTGACCAAGTACCAACCACTGAACTACAACAAACAATTTTAACCCTACCAGAACGTCCCAAAGAACTCATCTCCACTGGTAGCACCACTACAAATGCCGAATAGCAACTGGAAAGAGATATCAAGGTTAAAAAACTTCTGTCTTTTGCCTTTTAACTCTTGCCTCTTGCCTTTTGCCTCTTGCCTATTCCTTGACAACTGACAATCATGCAACTCCAATACTTTTTATTACTAGCCGCAGCTTTGTTTTGCATTGGGATTTATGGCTTAATTACCAGTCGGAACGCAGTGCGGGTACTCATGTCAATTGAGTTATTGCTAAATGCCGTTAATCTAAATTTAATGGCATTTTCCAACTTCCTGGATTCAACCTTAATTAAGGGTCAGGTTTTTACCGTTTTCGTGATTACCGTAGCAGCAGCAGAAGCAGCAGTAGGTTTAGCGATCGTTCTGACTATTTATCGCAACCGCGATACCGTTGATATGGAGCAGTTTAATCTTCTGAAGTGGTAATAGTTAGTGCAACTCAAGCAGGTAATCATTGCTTATAAAGCCCGAGATCCCCAGAGTCAACGCTGGGCTGAACTCTGTGCTAAACAACTAGAAAATCGTCATTGCCAAGTATTGATGGGACCTAGTGGACCAAAAGATAACCCCTATCCGGTTTTTTTGGCCTCTGCTAATCAACCAATTGATTTAGCTTTGGTACTCGGTGGTGATGGTACTGTCTTAACCGGCGCTAGGCATTTAGCTCCAGCCGGCATTCCCATTCTCGGAGTCAATGTAGGCGGACATTTGGGGTTTTTAACCGAGTCAGTAGATGAGTTTCAAGATCCAGAAATAGTTTGGGACAGGCTGTTAGAAGATCGTTATGCTATCCAACGGCGGATGATGTTACAAGCAGCGGTATATGAAGGAACTGGCTCAAATTTAGAACCCGTAACTGAAAGTTACTTGGCTTTAAATGAGTTTTGTGTCAAACCCGCTTCTGCTGACAGAATGATTACCTCAATTCTAGAAATGGAAATTGATGGTGAAATAGTAGATCAATATGTGGGAGATGGGTTAATTATCTCTACTCCCACAGGTTCTACTGGTTATACTGTTTCTGCCAGCGGACCAATTATCCATGATGGGATGGAAGCAATTACCATCACTCCCATTTGTCCCATGAGTCTTTCTAGTCGTCCTCTGGTTTTACCCCCCGGTTCGGTGATCAGTATTTGGCCTTTGGGCGATTATGATTTAAGCACCAAACTCTGGATGGATGGTGTTTTATCTACTTCTATTTGGCCAGGACATCGTGTTGATGTGCGAATGGCTGATTGTCGCGCTAAGTTTATTGTCTTACGGGCAAATAATTCATATTATCAAACATTGCGGGAGAAGTTACTGTGGGCGGGAACAAGAGTTCGTTACAACAATAATCACCGCAATTGATGTTTATGTTTATTTTCTAAACTTTCACCCTCACGCTTGTAATCCTCAATCAATTTTCGCCCCCAATTGCAATTTATTTGGGGGTTTTTTATGTCTACTCTTAGAGGGTGTTTGAAAAGTATTATACTCAAAAGGGCTTGATTGTTTGATTCTTAACGTAAAACATCTATCCCGCAAAGAACTTAAGTCGTCTCGTTCCCAGTCTCTGACTGGGAATGAATTCTAGAAGGCTCTGCCTTCAATGATATTAGAGGCAGAGCCTCATCAACTGCATTCCTAGTCAGAGACTAGGAAAGAGATGTGGTAGGGATTTGAGCTTAAGTTGACACATATCAACACTGCTAAACCCCTTGTAAAGGGGGGAAACAATAAAAATCCAGTTCCCTCCCCTTTATAAGGGCAGGGTTAGGGAGGGGTAAAACAATGTACACAGAAAATGCAAAAAATCGTCTAATTAGATACAATTTATGAACATTAGAAGAAGTTTTGGAGAATAACATGGTCTTATTAAAAGGCTTTGAGATTGAGATATACACTGGCACACCTCAAGGTGACATTGTGGGACTATCGGACAAGATTGTTACAAATTTAGATGGATTTATGCGTGAACCGGATAGCCGGAATGTGGAGTACATAACTCAACCATCTATCAATTATGACAGTTTATTGTGTGCTTTGTTGCGACCCAGAAAGACGTTGCGGAATTATCTCCAAGGTTTAGATAATTATACTTTGATACCAGGTAGTACATTATCTTTGCAAGGAAGCCAAAGCTTTTTGCGTTCTGACCCTACGAATCCCTATCATGATTACATTGAACAAACCTATGGCACAAAGGTAGTTACAGCCAGTGTCCATATCAATATTGGTATCAGTGACCCAGAAATATTAATGCGTGCCTGTCGGGTTATCAGAATGGAAGCACCTCTATTTTTAGCTATGAGTGCCTCTTCTCCTTTCCTGGATAGTAAAACCACAGGTTATCATTCCACTCGCTGGGGACTATTTCCCCAAACCCCTGATTATGTTCCCTTATTTGCTAGTCATGCTGATCATATTCAATGGGTAAATGAACAGTTGGCGGCTGGAACAATGCAAAATGTCCGGCATTTGTGGACATCAGTACGTCCCAATGGCGATCGCCGACCTTATGATCTAAATCGCTTAGAATTGCGAATTTGTGACTTAGTTACAGATCCTATTGCCTTGTTAGCCATGACAGCAATGCTGGAAGCGCGGTTAATCCAAATTATTGATAACCCCAGTATTGATCCTTTAACTCAAAGTCCATTTTCTCCCGAAGAACTCATTACCTTAACCAGAAGCAACGAAATGGCTGCTGCTACTGACAGTCTGGATGCAAAATTACAGCGATGGCAAGATGGTAGTAGTATCCTGGCTAGAGATTGGATAACACAAATCTATCAAGAAGTTTGGAGTATCGCCAAACAACAGGGCTTTAGTTGTTTCTTATCCCCTTTACAAAAAATCCTGCGAGAAGGCAACGAAGCTCAACAATGGTTACAACTGCATAAGATAGGCGTTGATACTCAGCGTGTAATTGCTCAAGCTATTATTGCTACCCAAGAACGGGAAACCGAACTAGAAAGCAAACTATGTTCATCTGTGAGGTAATAGGGGCAAGAGGCAAGAGGCAAGAGGCAAGAGGCAAAAGGCAAAAGGCAAGAGGCAAGAGGCAAGAGGCAAAAGGCAAAAGGCAAAAGGCAAGAGGCAAGAGGTAATAGGCAAGAGGCAAGAGGCAAGAGGCAAGAGGCAATTTTTTAAAGTCGAGAACATTCTTCCTGATTCCTACTCCTTCTTTCCCTCCTGACTCCCGACTCCTGCTGAATGATTTAAAAAAATAATCACAGGGAAATACTTCGTACATATTAAAAAAAACTATATATCGCCTCTACATTTTGGTAGATTTTTAGACAGTAAGAAATTTCCTAATATACAATTTAGAGCTGAGAAAGATGCCCCAGATAGTTTTAGTCAACCCACAAATTCCTCCTAATACTGGCAATATTGCCCGGACTTGTGCTGCTACAGGTACGGAATTACATCTAGTTGGTCCATTAGGATTTGAAATTAGCGATCGCTATCTCAAACGAGCCGGGTTAGATTATTGGCCTTACGTTAAATTCCATTATCATAATTCCATAGAAACATTTCAAAACGTACATAAACAACGTGGAGGTAGATGCTTAGGTTTTAGCGTTCGTGGTAATTTTAACTACATTAATTTTGAATTTCAACCGGATGACTGGCTACTCTTTGGCAGTGAAACAGCAGGATTACCAGAGACTATTCTTTCCACTTGTGACTCCACCTTATATATTCCCATGGATGAACCTGGCGTGAGGAGCTTGAACCTATCAGTCAGCGTTGCCATAGGTTTATTTGAATGTCGTCGTCAGTTAGGCTATTTACAATAATTCATATTCACCAACAGAAATTTAGGATTAACTGTGATAGAAACATATTTATCAGCATCAATCATGCCAACACCTTTGAAAATAATGTTGCGTAAAATACATAAGCAAAAAGTTAATCATGGTAAATACTGATAAAATCTGCTAACATGACATAAGAAATTTGTATAGATACTTTCAGGGTGATCTAACCAACAAGGATAGATTTTAGTTAATTCTCAACTTATGACTCAAAAAAGCAGAAAATCTCCAACACCTTGACTCTTAATGAATCGGACAATATTGTATCCAGAAATACAACAAAATCATGCAAAAATCGCGGATGTTGTATACGGTTGTTTTTTAGGGAAGAATAAAAGTAGAATCTCGTATTGATAAAACGGATTTAGTCAAAAAATCTTGAAAACGTCTACAGCGGGATCATTGCTATTGTAGAAATTGTCCCAGATCATGAGCTAACGAAGACAATAAACCTAGCCAAGTTATGATATTTGTTTAGTTCTGTGTTTTTGCAGCAAAATGACTGAGGATGACTCTCAACAGTGAAAATTTCTAGGTTGTGAGGAGTGACTTAGACAAGACAGCACCAAAAACTTTAGGGTTTACAAAAGTGTGGAACTTGTTTAAATCAGAGAAGCACGTTAATCTTGCGTAAGTGTCTCTGGTGAATGTGATCTTGATGTATGGTTTAATGTGATATCAATCATGGATTAATATCCAAACTTAAAAATCAAGATTCAGTTAAACGCTAGTGATCATTAGGAGGTCGTCTTTGAAACGAGCATTGAAAAAAAGAGATAAGGCTGTGTTGAACAATACCCCCAGCGGCGATGATGCCCCGGTAGAGCAAACAAATTATGAGATCAATCCCAAAATGACTCGCCGGGCGCGGACTCATCGGGCAGCCATGATTGGCTTGGCAATATCCATGGGAGCAACCAGCCTTTTGGTGACTCGACAAAGCGATCAAGCCCAAGCAGCGGCTCCTGTTGGCAGTCAAAAAGCAGCTTCAACAAATCCATCTGTTGCTGAGACTGAGATGAAATTTGCCGCCACTAAACTGGAAGCCCCAACCGTATCACCCACAGGTGGGTTAGGCAATCCAGTGATATTGGAACCAACAGTAGTCTCACAAGTACCTGGGCTTGAAGCTAAATGGCAAATTGCAACCAACAGCACAGCCGTCGAAGGCACTGCATCCAACGTAATTTCCCCAGCCAAATCAGTTAACAGAAATTCTGTCCACTCACAATTAGCGCCGGGAGTAAGCTATAGCCCAATTCAGGCGACATTACCAACAAATAACCAACAGCCTGAGACAGCATCAAAGTTGTCTACAGTGGAAGAGGTTACTGGCAGTACCCAAAATTTGTCAGCAGGCGAGTTAGCCGGCGGTAATGTTGATGCCCAATTAAAAGCACAGCAGGAATTTGCCCTGAATCGCTTACAGGAAAAATCAACCCGCTTAAGAAATAGTTTGGCAAACTTACGGTCTGAACAAACTCAAGATTTATTAAAAACTGGTATTCAAGAAGTACAGCCAACCACTGTAGCTAATAGATCCGTACCAGAACAATCGGAGAACTTGACTGATTTCCAACAATCCGATCTGATTTCTCGGTTGAAACAGAACAAAGAAACAAGTGCGACGATACAGCAAATACCTGTTCCTGCATCAGCTTCAACAAAAGTTGTTGCACAATTGTCTCCTTCAACGTATCAAGTGAAGCCTGGAGACACCTTAGCGGAAATTGCTAACAGTTATGGTACTTCAGTTTCTGAGCTAGTTAGAACTAACAACCTGAGTGATCCTAATCAACTGCAAATTAATCAAAGGTTAATTATTCCTGCCGACAAGATATTAGAAGCCTCCAGCCAGGTAGATAATTCTTCTTTAAATAACCCTAGTTTTAACCCTAGATCATTTGTTGCCAACAATACCAGTGTAACAATTCCTGCCCCAAAAATAAATGAGCAGGTAGAAGGGATTGAAACTCCGGCTATCAATAGCGTGGCTATCCCAGTCCCAGTGGTGACACAAGAGCAAGAACAGACTAATTATCCTACTATTGCTAACCAAATTAATGTTCCTGCACCAATAGTCCCAGATAGCCAAGGGCAGCCGACTATTCCTATTGTTATTCCCAAAGCCTTACCTACTCCCAGTAACTCTTACGGCTTAGGCGGTGATGCTCCATTACCAAGAGCTTTTTCCCAAAAGCAGGGTTCACAAAAACCCGTGCAAAAGGTATCTAAAGCCAAAGGTAATGAACGTATCCGTAGCTTGCAAGCAGAAATTGAGAGATTGCGTTATAAATACCGCGCTCAACAATCTGGTGTAGCTGTTACAGCCCCTGAAAACAATATTCAGTCTGTACCTGTTGCTATTGAATCATCTAATAACTTCACAGTATCTCAAGCGAATGCCATCCAGATTGCCGTACCTCAAGCAATATTGCCCAGCTACAGCAATCAACCGCTTAAGACTCTGGTAACAGCATCCGCTCCCACCAACGAGCCAATTAACCCAGAATTTCTGCCTAGCAAAACTGGCGCTAGATGGAATTCTCCCCCCAAATCATCTGGCATTAAGTTAACAGTACCTCCTGCTCGTACTAGTGCCTCTGACTCTTTAGGAAAATTGCGAGGAACTTCTGTTTCTCCCGCTTTACCACCTATAGCCGCAGTGGATATCCACTTGCCTCAGACCACTGAAGACAATCCCAGTTTCCCAGCTAATTCTTCCACCACAGGCTACATTTGGCCTGCTAAGGGAGTTCTGACATCTGGTTATGGCTGGCGCTGGGGAAGAATGCACAGGGGGATTGATATTGCTAACTCAACCGGCACACCTATTTATGCTTCATCTGCTGGTGTAGTGGAGAAAGCTGGCTGGAACAGCGGTGGTTACGGTAACGTTGTGGATATCCGTCATGATGATGGTAGCCTGACTCGCTATGGACATAACAGCCGAATTTTGGTGCAATCTGGTCAAAGAGTGCAACAAGGTCAGCCAATCGCGGCTATGGGTAGCACCGGTTTCAGCACTGGACCTCATAGTCACTTTGAAGTTCATCCATCTGGTAAAGGCGCTGTTAACCCAATCGCTTTCTTACCCAATCGCATTTAATTTCCGCTTCTTGGAAATTTAGTGATTCTTTGGTTAATTGAGGGAGGTGAACTCCCTCTCTTTATTTTGAAAGTAAAAATTTGGAAATTGATAGTTGTCAAATGCAAATTGGTATGCTATCTTAATATAAGTTGATAAAACAACGTGGCTCAGTAGCTCAGTTGGTTAGAGTACGGGACTCATAAGCCTGGGGTCGTCAGTTCAAATCTGACCTGAGCCATTTCCAAACTATAACATTTCATCCAATAGTCTTTTGTTGTTGATATAATTGCTTAAACAGAGCTTGCTGTTGTTTATGATCAACAATTGGCTGGGGATAATTTGTTCCATAATAATCTAACGGGGGAATTTTCCCAGTTACCAAGTATTCTGGAGATACATAACGCAATTCAGGTATCCACTGACGAATATATTCTGCTTCGGCATCAAATTTTTGGGTTTGACTGGCAGGGTTAAAAATCCGTAATGGTTGAGGGTCCATACCACTAGAAGCGCTCCATTGCCAGCCTCCATTATTAGCAGATAAATCACCATCAATGAGTTTCTGCATAAAATATTTTTCTCCCCATTGGGGGTTAATAATTAGATCTTTAGTCAAAAAACTGGCAACAATCATTCTACATCTGTTGTGCATCCAGCCAGTTTCATTTAATTGACGCATGGCGGCATCTACTATAGGATAACCTGTTTTCCCTTCACACCAAGCTTGAAAATACTTTTCGTTATTTTGCCAAGGGAAGGTTTTAAAAGTGTCTCTATATGCACCCTTAGCTAGTTCTGGAAAATGGTACATAGCGTGTTGATAAAATTCCCGCCATGCTAATTCCTTTTGCCATGTTTGGATACTGGCATTTACTTCTTCACTGTTACTATTTGCCAGTGCTTCTATCGTAGTTTGCCAAATAGTTCTCATACCAATGACACCAAACTTCAAAGCGGCACTTAATTGAGATGTACCATCAATTGCCGGGAAATTCCGCTGTTCTTGGTATTCATTAATAGCAGATTTGGCAAAATTATCTAATTTTTCTTGCGCTGCTAATTCTCCGGGAGAAATTATTAATTCTGCATCCCAAATAAAACCTAAATCTGCGGCAGAAGGTAAATTAATAGTTCCTGTGAGTTGAGAAATTTCTTGTTCTTCCGCTGTTAAATTTTCCAGATTTGCTAAAGTTTTAACTGGTTTAGCTTTAGATTTAGTAATCCAATTTTTCCAGAAAGGAGTATAAACAGTATAGGGAGTTTTTGCACCGCTAAAAATTTCTGTTGGTGAATGCAATAACTGATCCCAATTGTCGTTAAGAAATTCAATTCCTTGAGTTTTCAAAGCCTCAATTACTGCTAAATCTCGTGTTTGGGAATAGGGTTCAACATCCCAATTCCAAAATACGGCTTTTGCTTTTAATGCTGTTGCTAATTTGGGAATTGCAATCACAGGATCATTTTGCAAAATTAATAATTGACTACCTGCTTGCTGATATCTTTCCTGAAGAGATTGCAAACAGCCAATCATATATTCTACCCTAACGGGGGCAATATCATCACTTTGGAGAATTTGGGGATCTAGACAAAATACACCTACAATCTTCGCACTTTTTTCTCTAGCCGCAGCTAGTCCTGTATGATCAGAAATGCGTAGATCTCGACGATGCCAAAACAGAATTAAATCAGACATTGAATATTAATATAGTTCTGATGTACTAAATTATAGTATACCAATTTTATGTGAAGCTGCCCAGAATAATTATCATCCGTATTTATCTGCGTTTATCCGCGTTCATCTGCGTTCAATTATTCTTAAAATCTTAATTCACGCAGCTTCACTTTAAATTAGTATCACACCAAACTTGCACAACCCGACCTGTAACTTCTTGACCAAACCAAGGAGTATTATAAGCAAGTGTCTGGAGATTTGCCTTGTTTATATGCCAAGTTTGCAACGGATTAAATAAAGTTAATTCGGCTATTTCCCCGGCTTGAATGGCTTTAACTTCTTGTTGCAAACAAGCTGCTGGTTGATGACTCAAAACGCGCCATAATTCTGAAGCTGTAAATTCTCCAGTGGTGACGAGATTTTGCCAAAGTAAGGGTAATGCTAATTCTAAACCAATTGCCCCCGGTGGTGATTCCCCAAAGGCTTGAACTTTTTCTTCATAAGTATAAGGTGCGTGATCAATAGCGATCGCATCTATGATCCCAGTTCGCACAGCATCCCGTAAGCATAACATATCTTGGTGGTTTCCCAAGGGCGGATCTAAATGTAAGGATGTGTGATAGCTTCTAATAGCTGTTGTATCTAATAAAATGTGCATCCAGGTGGTACTAGCGGTAATGGGAAGACCTTGAGCTTTAGCTTTAGCAATTAATTCTACACTACGAGCAGTAGAAACACGCATAATATGAACTGGTGTACCAATATCCGCGACTAATTCTAATAAAGCGGCAATTGCTGTTGTTTCCGCACTAACTGGAATGGGAGATAAACCTATTCGCAAGGCTTCTGCACCGTCTCTGATTTTACCATTAGCGGCCAAATGGCGATCGCAAGGCCAAAAAGCCACAGGTTTACCAAAGGGTTGAAGATACTCCAAAATCCGTCTGACTATCCCCAAATTCTCCCAAGGTTTAGCATCAGTAAAACCCACAACCCCCGCTGCGGCTAAATCTGCTACCTCTGTTAATTGTTTACCTGCTAGATCTAAGGTAATTGCTCCCCAGATATGCAAATGGGGAGAAGCTTTTCCTCTATCTCTCTGTTGCTGTAACTGTGCTACTAAAGCAGGTTTATCAATGGGTGGTGATGTATCTGGTAAAACACCCACTCTAGTAAAACCACCCGCTTTAGCAGCTTGTAAGAAAGAACTTAAAGTTTCTCGTTCTTCAAATCCAGGTTCGCCTGAATGACTATATAAATCAACTAATCCAGCACCAAGAATTAAACCTTGACAATCACGAATAGAAGTATCGGCACTAAAATCTGTAATTTGCGGAGCGACAGCTTGGATATAGCCATCAATAATTAATACATCTGCTACGGTATCAGTTTTCTGAACAGGATCAATTACTCTTACTTGTTTTAATAGTTCTTTAGTCATTGGTCATTAG
>NZ_VILC01000023.1:55709-58065 GCF_009712065.1 Aphanizomenon sp. UHCC 0183
TACTCCCCCTACTCCCCTACTCCCCTACTCCCCTACTCCCTAAACCAGGAGTTTAAAAGAGGTAAATACAGATTTACAACCTATGCAGCAAATTCAAGCCATGCGAATCAGTACCACAGGTGCTAAATAAATTAAATTTTTCCGCTAATTGTTGAACTTCCTCAGTTTCCACCACACTAGGTTTCCAAGGTTTGGGGTTATTGTAAGCGTAGAAAGTCTCAACACCATCAATACCATCACCCGCAGCCGCAGGAATGAGGTCAAAATGCGATCGCCTATATCGGGCTGGGTGAGCAAGTACCGCTAGTCCTCCCGCTTCATGAACAGCTTTAATAACGTTAACTGCTTGATAAGCCTTACCTGTACTAGGAATTTTTTGTAAATATGGCTGTATACTGGGATGTTCTAACTCAAAAGCATAAGCCAAAATGTGAACTTCATTATCCAGCAGATTGGCGTTAATTTCTACACCACTCCACAGATATGGAGCATGAGCATCAGGATTACGCCATTTCCAATCTTCTAACCAAACCAGGGCTTCTTGGTAGCCACTAATACTATGATGATCAGTGATAGCTAACCCTTTTAAACCAATTGCGATCGCTTGACCCATCAAATCACCCGGTTTTAGTTTGCCATCGGAGTGAACCGTGTGCATATGAAAATTAAATAACTGGGGACAACTTTGTGCATCAATGCGTTGGAATACTTGCTTTAGTAGTTCCTTAGAAACAGTAGTCCGGGCAAAATTTATAACCATAACCCCTCTACACAAAAATTACATTCTTCTCAAAACACCAACACGCCACACTTGTAAACGAGATATAACTAATACCACTAACCAGTAAATACAGATACTTCCTCAACGGCACCAATTGATTTTTGCAATATGTTAAGACTACGTTAGCAAATATTAACGCTGATGGCGATGAGTATTTTTGATTACTTCCATCAAGAGAATATAAATTTTGCGTATAGTTTCTATCTGTTTACCGCCATTGTCACCACAAACTGATCAATTCACCTGCTCCATTGATCACTTCACCAATTACATTAGCAGAGATATCCTGAGATTGAAAATGAGTAATTACCTGTTCTGCTTGCTGAGGTGGAACTAATAACACAAAGCCAATACCCATATTGAATGTATTATACATAGCCTCAGCACCTACAGAACCAGCCGCAGCTAACCAATGGAATACAGGGGGAACAGTCCAACTATCAGGAATCATCTTAATTGATTGACCCTTGCTTAAACATCTTGGTAAATTTTCTGGTAAACCACCGCCAGTAATGTGAGCCATGCCATGAACTTCTAAACCTGATTGCAACGCAGCTAAAACAGATTTTACATAAATGCGTGTAGGTGTAAGAAAAGTTTCTCCAATAGATGCACCATTGAATAAATCTGGGGTATCAGTCCAAGCAAAACCACCATCACTGACAATTTTTCTGACCAAACTCAAACCATTGCTATGGACACCTGAACTAGCTAAACCGATAGCTACGTCCCCCACCTGCACCTGAGAACCATCCAACATTCGGCTTTTTTCCACAATTCCCACGCAAAAACCAGCCAAGTCGTATTCACCAACCTGGTAAAAACCGGGCATTTCCGCCGTTTCTCCCCCCAATAAAGCCGAACCCGCCAATTTACAACCAGTAGCTATCCCCGCTACCACCTGAGTTAATTGTTCCTTATCTAACTTACCTGTAGCCACATAATCTAGAAAAAACAGCGGTTCTGCACCCGATGTCAACACATCATTAACGCACATCCCCACCAAATCTATGCCCACAGTATCATGACGGTTGAGAATTTGAGCTATTTTCAGCTTTGTCCCCACACCATCTGTCCCCGAAACCAAAACTGGTTCTTTGTAACCTGTAGGCAGTTGAAAGCAACCACCAAAGCCACCCAGTCCCCCCAAAACCTCTTTTCTAAAGGTGCTGTGAACCAAATTGCGAATTTGATCTACAAAAGCTCTACCTGCTTCAACATCAACGCCTGCATCCCGATAATCCATGCCTAACTACACCGTTATCAATTCATAACTTTAGGTTATTATTATCACACAATTTAGCTGCTAAAACCTCTTCTGATCAGGAAAATGCCATTCGTACGACCCAATTCATTCGCAATCAAGCGATAAGACATTGCATTGAACATAATTTAAAACCTGATACAGCACCTCTTGATGTTATGAGGTACAGTTTTTTATCGCCAAACTCGTAGGGGCGCAGGGCCTGCGCCCTCCATTATTGTTGTTGTCAAAAAATCTCCATGAAACTAGCACCGCAAGGCGGAAGTCAAAAGTCAAAAGTCAAAAGTCAAAAATAATATGGCGTAAGCTTT
>NZ_VILC01000024.1:0-4234 GCF_009712065.1 Aphanizomenon sp. UHCC 0183
TGTGATGGTTCTATTGTCTTCTCTTATTTACATGATCGCCCCAGTAATCCCTAGTAACGCTTGAGTGAGATAATGTGAACAGATACAGGGTAATGTTTTCAGGTGCGAACTGCTTGCAGCAGCGCTTCGCTATCGCTCTAGTAATCCCTCGTAATGGTTGAGTGAGATAATGTGAACAGATACAGGTAATTACTTCAAAATAGCAAATTTTCAAAAGGATAATTTTGCTTCCAACGATAGGTGTTAAAGTCACGCTGATCTACTGAAAAAATGCGCCCATGTCCTAAATCTTCTGCTAAAATTACCAGGGAAGCATCAGCTAAATCCATTGGCAGATTAGCATATTTTTCCATTAATTTAATAATTTGCGGAGTATGGTGAGGCTTTAAATTAAAGATTGTAAATAATTCTTGTTCCAGACTATTTAAAAAGGTGACTTGAGCTTGAACTCCTTTACGAGTTAGCAAAAGATAACAGGTTTCTGTAACAACACACCATGTTGTAATTAAAGGTTCATTGTATTTTTTTAAAGCTTGTTTTGCTGTTGCGTGGTAGGTGTCTT
Source organism: Aphanizomenon sp. UHCC 0183 (assembly GCF_009712065.1). NCBI lineage: Bacteria > Bacillati > Cyanobacteriota > Cyanophyceae > Nostocales > Aphanizomenonaceae > Aphanizomenon > Aphanizomenon sp. UHCC 0183. The sequence continues at coordinate 563 of NZ_VILC01000024.1, forward strand.
TTTGGTCAATGAGAGCTAACCAAAATCCTGTATCAACTATGATCATATTTGTTTGGTAATGTATTAGCTAAAACTTCTTTATATGTGGTTGATAAATTTTCTTCCACAGCACAACAACCAATTAATCCAATTTGATCAAATTTTTCATAGATACTTTTTTCTTGATGATGATTTTCTGGTTGTGAATAACGGTTTTTGAGTAATTTAATAAAATCAAGTAGTAAGATTTGGGCTTCTTCTGGTAAGGTGTCAATATATTTAGATATTTCTGCAATTTTTATTACCATGATTAACTCCTCAATTGAGTAAATTTTTTCGTATGATCCTATTATAAACTACGCTCTGGGTGATGGTTCTCAAGTGAGGTGAATGTTCCGGTGGTGTATCTTTCATACTTCTATATGTCTTCTCTTATTTACACGATCGCCATAAACATCCCTAATAACGCTTGAGTGAGATAACGTAAACAGATACAGGGTAAGGTTTTCAGGTGCGAACTGCTTGCAGCAGCGCTTCGCTATCGCTCTACTAATCCCTAGTAATGCTTGAGTGAGATAATGTAAACAGATACAGGGTTTTTAGAGAGTTACTAAAATGGGCGTAGATTTTGGATATATTGAGGAATATAACCCACAGAGGGGTTTTGGATTTGTTGGTAGTACCTTCCAGCTATATTTACACTATACTTTATAATCAAATGGAAGATGACTTTGATTATTTAGCTGAACAATCTCAAATTGCAATTGTCAAAGATAGAGTTTCAAAAATATTTGCTAGGGAATATGATAATCAAGATGAACGTTATCATATTCCTTTTGAAGAGGTATGGAACTCAGAAACTTCTAATAATCTACCTTGGCAATGTTTTAAACATTAACATAAATAGATATGAAATCTAAAATCTAAAATTATTAGTTTTCTACTTGCTCATTTATTCATAATCCAAAATTATTTTAATTATAATATTTTCAAATTCCTTATTAATTTCTCGAAGTTTTTCTTCTAAAATCTTATCAGGTAGCTTTCTAAAATGATGAACAATCAGACATCTAACTTTATATAAAGCACCACCCAAGTCCTGTTTTTTGCTAATATCATCTTTTTCATTGCTATCATCATCATTAAATAATTTAATTAATTCATTACAGGATATAAGTAAGTTTGGATTATTAATTTTTACATAATCATTGATTAATATGGATACTCTTGTCTTTTCTGTAGAAATATTGTCTATTTTCTCCTTGAATTTACGTATATTTTTATCTGCATTATTATTGAAGTTATTGATTTCATCTAATATTTTTCTTTCAAAAACTATCTGTATCATGAGTTCAATGACTTGGTAAAGAAGATAAAATCTAACTAAATGATGTTCTTCTGTTTTCAATAAACTTTTAAAAAGTCTATCAATATACGACTCTCCTTGTAAATACTTTGAACTTCTCTGAAGTATCAGTCTAGTGTTACCAGAAGATTTTAAATTAGCTCTATTTTTAATTTCGTTTAAATCTTCCGTTGGTTGACAGGTATTAATTTTTTTTATATTTTCAGTTGGTTCACAATAATAATAACTGTGCGAATATAAAGAAGCAAGGTAATTATCTATATTAAAATTAGCTATTTTCTGAATATTAGTTTTAAATAAAATTAATATGATAATATTATCTCCATAAAAATCTGTTAATTTATAATCTTCTATTTGTTCAATAGAGGGAGTAAAATGACTATAATCTTCTTGATTAAGTAATAGTTTGTAAAACGCAACATAGGCATATTTTAAAAAATGCTCATTCTCTGCACATCCATGTTTATTAGATACAAGTGCTTGAATAGGAAATATCCAACCAATTCTCAAATCAGCTACTTTTTCATAGACTTGAAAAATATCATTTTCTTTATTTAATTCAAATGATTTCAATATAAATAATGAATAATCTTCATGTTTATGATCTGTATTATTATTATTATCTCTATAGATAGTTAGAACATAATCAATATGTATTTTAATACTATTTTGTACATCTGAAAGTTCAAAGTAAGTTTGCTCATCATTTATATTTGGTACAACTTCTGTCAAAGAATATTCAATTTCGGAAAGTTCATTTTTTATTTTAAGTGGCATATACAAAAATTACTCATTTAATTTATAGTTCATTTAATCTATATTTTTTAAAACTAGATTCTATTGATTTATCTATTGATAAACATGAATCACTTTCACTGTTAAATAGTTCTCTAAAGAAGTAGTAAAAATACATTCTTTGAGAAGTACCAATTTTTCTAGCAGTTTTACTGATATCGTCTAATGTTAGAATTAACTCGTCAAGAAAACTTTGATCATTATTGCTAAGATGAATCTGGGTAATCTTCTGATTTATATCATCAAATGAATTAATCAGATGTTTATCTTTTAAAAATCCTACAGCAGCACCAAAACCCGTCATTAGTGGTGATTTAGTAAATATCTTATCTACGCTATCACCAAAAGGTTTACTTGATAATCGGATTTGCTCATCATTAAACTTCCAATCACCTGACAATTCGCGTATTTTTTTAACAAATTCATTATATGTTACTAGATAACTTTTAAATAGATCCTTATTCTGATTTTCCTGCGCGAGATTTTCTAAACTTTTAATGATTTCAAGTAAGTCTCTTCTATCTAAACTAGCCTCATCTCTAAGAAGATAGGAAGTAAAGCCATCTATTACATCATTAAATCTATATTCAAATCTATATTCCCCAATTTCATGAGGACTTGGTTCATCAACTTCTTTAAGTAACTTGATTTCTGAAGAAATACTTTCATCAAGATAATCAGAATAAAGTATTTCTATTTGATGTCTAACAGACATAGGGGATTGACCAGTATTAAGTGTTAGCATTCTGTAAAGAATACCTATTTTTTTAATGCCTAAATAAATTTCAAATCTTAATTTATGATTATGAAATTTATTTAGTACATTTATATTATTTTCAGAATGTAAATCTTGATCTACATCTATTAATAAGTGTGTTCTTTGTAGTCCATCAAGAATTATTAATTTATCTTTATGGTGATTTATATAATTTTTAATTATATCCTCATCAGCATTATTAATATCTATATTTTCCTGGATGTCATTACTAAGAGCTAAAACTATAGGTGGTATAGTACACCCTATTTTTATATCTTCTTTTAGTAGGTTATATATTGATGAATATGATTTTAATCTTTTCCTTTGCAAAGGATTATTTTTACTAATAAAATTAGCTATTTCTAAATATTCACCAATAGAAATTTCCGTCAAAATATTGTGCGCGTTTATTCTGTTATCAAAGATTCGAGAAAGTATTTTCATAACAGTTAGATTCTATAGTAATCAATTCTATAATTTTATCATAGTTTTAAAATAATAACTCAAAACAACACAATATGTAAAGAAAAATTAAGTAAGATTTTTTACAAGATATCCAACCGTGCGATCGCTCTATTAATCCCTAGTAATGCTTGAGTGAGATAACGTAAACAGATACAGGGTAAGCTTTTCAGGTGCGATCGCCCCATTAATCCCTAGTAATGCTTGAGTGAGATAATGTAAACAGATACAGGGTAAGGTTTTCGGACTGCGATCGCCCCAGTAATCCCTAGTAATGGTTGAGTGAGATAATGTAAACAGATACAGAGTAAGC
>NZ_VILC01000024.1:4325-60084 GCF_009712065.1 Aphanizomenon sp. UHCC 0183
GGTTTTTTGGGTTGTAATTTAGTATTATTAATATTTTTGGGTTTCCTTGTGTCAACCTAACCTACTTGCTAAGTGAAATTATAGAAAATTTTTATGTATAATATTTGCAATAATCAGTCGCTATATCATACAATACTTACAACAGTTTTACTAACAAATGTAGTCTATGAAAAGTAAATTAATCAATCTAGTATTTGCAAGTGTCGTTAGTATCAGCAGTTTAATTGTATTTGGTGATATTCCTAGCGTTGGTAATAAAGCGATCGCACAAACAAAAAAGCCAACCATAGATAGAAAACCTTGTGTAAGGCAAGAATTACCAAAACTTAAACAAAATATGCCTTATTCAAAAGCTAGGGAGATGTTATTAGAAGCAGGTTGGCAAGCAATATTTAATAGAGAAATCTTAAACTCTGAAAGAAGCGCACCAGTAGATTATTTTTTTACTAAAAAAGAGTATACGGAAATTCAAGATTGTGCTGGCTCAGGTTTAGGTCTTTGCTATTTTCGGTTTGAAAGTGCTTATGGAGAAGTTTTATATGTTACAACTGCAAATAATGGAGCAAATAAAGAAACTGTTTTTGGGTGGCGCATTGAAGAATAAGAAGAACAATAGGTTTGTATTTTATATTTATAATTTACAATTAATTATCTCAAATTTAAATTGCAGATTTGTAATGAAATCAAGTAACAGTTATGTGCAATAATAAAAACCACAAAAAACCAACAATTCTTTCTACTATATTTCTATCTTGTTTAATCACTCACTTAATTAGTTTTCCTATAAAAGCTGAACCCTCTAATTTGACTAATTGTGGTATTGAAGCAGAATATCCTTCTAAACTTAGCAGAAATATTGAATTAAAACAGTTTGGTGTTGCTTTGAAAATTCCTGCTAACTATAGAGTAATGGGAAGAACAGATGGTTCTGTCAGTCTAGTTGATAATGGAACTTTCAAATCCCTAGAGTGTTTTGCTAAAAATCCTAATGCTGTCGGTGCTTCAGGATATGACTCTATATCAATTTATAAATCCTCTGAAACTTTCATTTATAGTAATGTTTACAATAAATTACCAGGAAAAGATAATGTTTTTATTGTTTGGAAAAAAATACCTTTAAATGATGCTGATGATAACTATGAACATGAAATAAAGCTGAGAGTTAAAACATCGAAAAGCTTAATAGAAATAGAAGGTTTTTCTGATTTACAATTTACAGGTAAACTTTCAGATTTTGATAATTTTTTACAATCATTGTTAGAGGTGGTTAGAGATGTTGAAGTTCTTTAAATTTCAGTATTTTCAACAATTATTCTACCTAAGTTAAAATACCCTTTAACAGCATTGTCAGTTCTCACATATCTACCATCTAAATCAGGTGAGGTAAATCTTTTCAGGTGTATCTCTCATGGTTCTATTGTCTTCTCTTATTTACATGATAGTTGGTGATGTTTGGGTGAGATGATGGGAACAGATACAGGGTTTTTGGTTTGGAATAAGTGCTTTATTAATAAGTCAATAAAATTGACATTATTTACACTTGGTATTACAATATACTCTTGTTATATAATTTAATTTCAGGTAAATATGGCAACCTTATTTAATGTTGATAACCAAAGTTTTCTCGATTTTATAAAAGATCATACTCAAAAATTGTCAAAAATTAACTCTTACAAGTTTTATGCAATGACTTGTTATTTTGACCAAGACGCAACTAAAGAATTAGCAGAATTAATTCACAATATTCTAGGAAATAGCTTATGTGAATTTCATCTTTTGATTGATATAAATGAATATTGTAAAGAATCGTGTAAGGATTTGTTAGATATGGATTCCTTTATTGCTTATTTAGCAACAATTACAAAACTATCTTCAAAAAATATTTCAATTATGCCAATATCGCCATCACCAAAACCACTTTTTCATGCTAAGGCTTATGCACTAATAAATTGTGACCATAGAAGTGACGCATATTATCAAGGCTTTGGTATTATTACTTCTGCTAATCTTACTAATGGTGGGATATACAAGAATATTGAAATAGGCCATATTTTTGATGATAATGATTCACTAAGAGATTTTTATAATATCTTTATGAATTTAAAAAATAATTATAGGATACCTGAAGAAGAGTTAGAAGAAAGATTACAAAAACAAAGAGAACTTGTGAAAAAACAAAAAGAATCTCAGAAAGTTGTTAATCTTCTTTCGATTGGTAGTTTTTACCATAAATGGCAGCAAGACCATTTAATAGATTTAAGATTTATTATCAAACTTTCTAAAGATGCCAAAGAACAAAGAAAAAATAATAATGAAGTGTCTACTATTTTAAGGGAAAAAGGATTTGAAGATAAAGAGACAAAACAAAATAATCCCGCAAAAAAACCGATTGATATCGAAAATTTTTTTAAGCTTTTTCCGAAAGTTATTCCTGATAATATATTAGGAATATGTAGCATTGATACATTATTAGGAAAATGGATTCCAAACCAAATTAGCGATTTAATTAAAAAAGAAGTAGATGAAAAAACCAATATATATATCAATATTCTTCAAAAACATCTTGAAGAAAATCTCAAGGATTATTTAAAAGAATTAGATAGTCTTATTGAAGAATTCAATAAAAAGAACATTATTGATGGGAATGATGAAGACAATCGTAAAGCTACTGAAAGATGGAAAGACAAAATTATAAAAATATCACAAGACAAAAATTTACTGAAGTTATTACTATGGAAATATCAAATAATACCCATATCTTTAAATTCTATACAAGACCCTGATCTAATATTAACTCTATATGATAGATTACACGATTTATATCACGGTGATATAAATCGTAAAGGCGTAGGTAAAATATTCTCAGAAAATAGTGAAAATAGTTATGAAGGGATAAAGAGTGATTCTTTCAATGATATATATAAGGAAGTTGAAGATAAACTTAATGATAATAGATTAGGGGACTTGTATAAAGAAAAAAATGAGGGAAAATATTTTTGTGCAATAGTCAAACCAGAAAATAAGATAGTTACTGGTATTTTTCTTCGATTCCATGCTTTAAAAGCACGAGAATTTATTTTTTATAAAACTGAAGCAAATAAAGAACAAGAAATAAAAAAAATATTACTATCAGAAAATTTAGTGACTTTTAAAATCATAGAAAATGAAGATAAAGAAATATTACACAAGTTCGATTTTATGTGAAAATTATTATTAATTCGGTGGGTTACGTTGTCGCTAACCCACCCTACAGATTATGCTATGCTGCGTACATCTGCGTTCTAATTAATGCACCAACTCAATAGCCCGCTTAGTCAACGCTTCCGCAGTCAAACCATTAAAAGCCATCAACTCACCCGCACTAGCCGTAGTTTCCCCACGCTTCCAGGCAAAAGAATCACGCTGAGAATTACTGCGTAACATGATAGGTTCTAACATCGCCGCAGCGCCACCTGTCACACCAATTAAGGCATCTCCACCAAACAATTGCTCAAAATCGGCATCACGTAAAAAACCGTTATCAGGTTCAGAACAAGTATCCCAAGCAGTATCATGAGGACGATATAAACGACGAGGATTGATAATAGAAACAATCTTCACCCCAATACCTTCAGTTTCTAAAAAAGCCGCCGCTTCAAACACAGGAATTAAAGTCAAATCGCCAATGACAGCAAATACAACTGTCTTCCCACCAGCCACTTCATGTAATAACACCGCACCATCAATTAAGCCTTTTTCAGTTTGGGCAAAGGTGCTACGAATTGGCAAAGGAGACTTACTAGCAGTAATGACAAGGCCCTTATTTTTTGTTTGCAAAGCCCAGTCATAACAGACTTGAATACTGTTAGCATCTGGGGGAAATAATGGGAAGACATTTCCCGTTCTCATCAAAGAAGCAAAATAAGCTTCAATTTCTGGTCTTTGGTGAGTCCAACCGTTGCGTCCTTGTTCTAAAGCCCCGGCTGTAAATAATGTAATTGTTGACGGTGTTTTGCGGCGTAATTCTGCCATTGCTTGGGTGACAGTTTGCCAAATTGGTAAACCATTGATAGCAAAAGATTCATAGGAACACCACAAAGTTCTCGCCCCCATTAAGGATAAACCAGCCGCTAAACCAGCACAAGCATCTTCGCTCAAAGGTTCGTAAACTTGCCCAGATGGGGCTTGATGATAGGTGTCATCGGTGGTGGGGTGAATGATTTTTAATGCTTCATTAATATTACCAATTCCTGAAGCAGCGTTACCATCGGCGTTAGTAACTAAGAAGTTTTTATCTTTATTTCCTACTACTCCCACCAGCTTACCCATGACAGTTGTAGAAACTTGGGGAACTGCGCCAACTTGATATTCTACTAATGGTAATTCACCAATTTCTGCTAAGGGTAATTCAAATTCTGTGACTACAGTTTTCGCAGCCGGACCACCTCCAGCCCGTTCTGCATTTGTCCGCACAATTTGCCATGCTGGGGCTGATAATGCGCGTTTTTGTAAAGCGCTGACGATATGGGGCGCGGTTAAAGTATCTTGAGGATAGAGGTTGTGGGATTTTGCCCCCAAGGCGTGAACCCCTGCCCCTTTGAGTTGTTTGATAATAAATACGGTCAATTTACCGCCGAGTGCAGAACGGGCAGCTTTATCCATGCCTACTAATACGGCTTTGGTAAATTCTAGGCGCTTGGCAAAGGAAAATACCGTACTATCAACATATTCACCGGCTTGATTTTGGTCGTCAAAATCTTTGGCATTTACTAACACGACTTCCGCAAAACCGTTACCTTTCCAGAATGCAATCATCTCTTCGTTGGTTTTCAGAGATACCATGCTGTGGTGTTCTTGGCTGTAACCGTTCCACACTAATATGGGCAAGAAGTTGGCAACAGTGGGGTAAGCGGTGTTAAAATGTGCCATTGAACTCATGATATAGGGTTCACCCAGTCCCCCGTCTCCCACTGTGAAGGGGAAGAGTTTATCACGGTGCAAGAGGGCAGCAGACATGGCGAAATGTTGTCCTTGTCCCAGGGGTCCAGCCGGTGCGAGAATGCCGGGAATGTAGCCGGAAAGGTGTCCTAATAATCCATGCTTTTCCCGAAAGCGATCGCGCAATTGTTGTACTGTAGAAATGCCCATGTCTTCCAAAGATCGGTCTAGGAACATGGCACTATAGAAACCGGGGGCGTGATGTCCCACTTCCGTGATAATGTTTTTATGTCCCAGCATGACCAAAGCTGCATAAGCTTCCGCTTGGCTGGCAAAACCGCCGGGATGTCCAGAAGCCTTACTACCTGTGACTTGGAGGGTTAGGTAGCGCAGGGCATCAGCGGCGAGTAGGGTTTGATATACTGCATTTGCATCTGTGGGGGAGGCGATCGCATTCCTGCCCGATTCTATCACGGGAGTTGCCCCATAAGTTTCAAAGTCTGGCAATGCTTCCCCAAAATATTGTATCCCTTCACAAAAATTTGGAACTGCGGAAGCTGCCTTTGTCGTAATTACTGTCATGCTAATAAGTACCTTAATAAAATCGGAAAAAACTTGAGTTTCTGGTTCAATGTAACCAAAATCTTACATCTTTGAGGATCTAATAGTTAATTGTATTTTTGCAACATCACCATAAGTAGCCATCATGAACTGCGTACAGCAACACATAAAAAAACCTCTTATTCCCTTCTCGAAGAGCGGGGAGGGGTATTATTTTTAAGTCAAGTTAAATGAACCACGAAGGGACGAAGTACACGAAGGAAGAAGGGAAGAAGATGGTTATCGTCAGCAATTTTGACGGATTCTGAAGAATTATCACTTATGATACTAAAGAATTAACCGCCTATTAAAATGGTACTTAAAGGTCGTCATCACCCAGTTTTTGATCAACTGGAAGTTGAGAATAAGTTGATGATTTTTTAGGTTTTGCCTCTTGCCAAGTTCCCCTGACCCCAAAAGGGTTTATAGTTGAAGTTGAGTTATTCTATAATTAATTGTGTAATCAAAACGGGAGAAAATTATGCAAATAATACCAGGACCCAAAGCATCATCTACTATTCAAGTTTTAAACTGGATATTCAGACCTATGCCTTATATGGTGGAATGTGCTAAAAATTATGGAGATGTTTTTGCTCTAAAATTACGGGGTAATTTACCACCACTGTTATTTGTTCATTCTCCTGAAGCTATTCAGCAAATACTCAGTAATGATCAAAAAGAATTGGAAGCACCAGGAGATTTAAATAGTATTTTTGAATATTTACTGGGCAAAAATTCTGTCATTAGTCTAAGTGGTAAAGAGCATCAACGTCAACGTCAATTAATTATGCCCCCTTTTCACGGGGAAAGAATGCGAACTTATTCAGAATTAATTGAGAATGTCACCACAAAAGTTTTTAATCAACAACAAAAAAATCAATTTTTTAATATTAGGAACATTACCCAAGATATCACTCTTCAGGTAATGATGGAAGCTGTTTTCGGTATCTACGAAGGAGAACGAGCAGCAAAACTTAAACATTTACTTTGTGAAATTTTAGAACAGGGTAGCACTCCTTGGAGGGTGATTTTTATCTATTTTCCTAAATTTAAAGAGATGTTGGGGATTTCAGAAATTTGGAAACGACAAATGAAGAAACAGGAACAAGCTGACCAACTCATTTATCAGGAAATTCAAGAAAGAAGAGAGAATTTTGATCCTCAGCGGACGGATATTCTTAGTTTACTTATGTCTGCTAAAGATGAAAATGATCAACCTATGACTGATGCAGAATTAAGAGATGAATTAATGACTTTATTAGTCGCAGGTCATGAAACTACAGCTACAGCTATTTCTTGGGCTTTTTACTGGATTCATAAGCTCCCAGAAGTTAGAGAAAAGTTATTAGCAGAATTAGATAGTTTAGGAGAAGATTATGATTCTAATACTGTCTTTAAATTGCCATATTTAACTGCAGTTTGTAATGAAACATTAAGGATTTATCCCGTAGGAATGTTAACTTTTCCTAGAATGGTTAAAACCCCTATTTCTCTCTGTGGTTATCAACTTGAACCAGGTACAGTTGTCATAGGTTCAATTTATTTAACTCATCACCGCGAAGATATTTATCCTGAACATGAGAAATTTCACCCAGAACGCTTTTTAGAAAAACAATTTTCTCCTTATGAATTTCTACCTTTTGGTGGTGGTGCAAGACGTTGTATAGGTTTAGCGTTTGCCCAAATGGAAATGAAATTAATATTAGCTAAAGTCATGAAAACATGGTCAATGAAATTAATTGATACTCACGAAATTAAACCACAAAGACGCGGTTTAGTCACAGGTCCAAATCGTCCAATAAATTTAGAGATTCAGAATATTCGTCAACCAAAATCTGCAAATTTAGAGCCAGTGAAAGTTTAATTTAGTCAATTAAGATCCCCGACTTCTTTTCTTATCTTGTAAATAAATTCTGATTATATATGAAAAGTCGGGGATCTGTGTTTATCATCTATTTTTTTAATACTTGCTTGCATTCTCTAAATATAATAATATAAAAAAGCCAGGTTTTTATATCATCAGAGATATGCAAGAATACGACGTTATCATCATCGGCGCTGGACACAACGGTTTAGTTTGTGCAGCTTATTTACTCAAAGCAGGTTATAGCGTCCTTCTACTAGAAAAACGTCCTGTTCCCGGTGGTGCAGCCACAACAGAAGAATGTATTCCAGACAAAGCACCAGGTTTTAAATTTAACTTGTGTGCCATTGACCATGAATTTATTCATCTAGGTCCAGTTGTAGAAGAATTAGAACTAACAAAATATGGCTTAGAATATCTAGACTGTGACCCAGTTGTCTTTTGTCCTCACCCCGACGGTAAATATTTCTTAGCACATAAATCATTAGAAAAAACCTGTGCAGAAATCGCTCGTTACAATCAACGAGACTCTAAAAAATATGCCCAATTTACAGATTATTGGCAACGGGCAATTAACGCCATGACACCCATGTTTAATGCCCCACCCAAATCAATTATAGATATTTTTGGCAACTACAATTTTCAACAGGTTAAAGATTTATTTTCTGTAGTGGGTTCTCCCGCCAAAAGCTTTGATTTTGTGCGAACAATGCTTAATAGTGCCGAAGATATTCTCAATGAATGGTTTGATGAAGAATTTCTCAAAGCACCCCTAGCTAGACTCTCTTCTGAATTAGGTGCGCCACCTTCTCAAAAAAATCTCGCAATTGGGGTAATGATGATGGCAATGCGTCATAATCCTGGCATGGCTAGACCTCGCGGCGGTACAGGTGCATTGGTGCAAGCATTGGTGAAATTAGTTAATAGTAAAGGTGGGGTAATTCTTACAGACCAGCACGTGGAAAAGATTTTAATTAATGATGCTAAAGCCGAGGGTGTGCGGGTGGCAGGTGGTAAAGAATATCGAGCAAAACATGGCGTAATTTCTAATATTGATGCCCAAAGATTATTCTTGCAAATGACAGAAAAAAGTGATATTGATGCCCTTGATCCTGATTTATGGGAAAGATTAGAACGCCGCATTATTAACAACAATGAAACCATCCTGAAAATAGATTTAGCATTAGATGAACCATTACATTTTTCTCACCATGATCATAAAGATGAATATCTCATTGGTTCAATTCTCATTGCTGATTCTATGAATCATGTTGAACAGGCTCATAGTAAATGTACATTAGGCGAAATTCCCGATTCTGACCCCTCCATGTATCTCGTCATGCCTAGCGCCCTTGACCCCAGTTTAGCACCACCTGGAAAACATACTTTATGGATTGAATTTTTTGCACCTTATCAAATTGCTAATGCTAACGGCACAGGTTTAAAAGGAACAGGTTGGACTGATGAATTGAAAAATCAAGTTGCAGATAGAGTAATTGACAAATTAGCAACTTATGCCCCCAATGTGAAAAAAGCAACTATCGCTAGAAGAGTTGAAAGTCCAGCGGAATTAGGGGAAAGATTAGGAGCATACAAGGGGAATTATTATCATATTGATATGACAATGGATCAAATGATCTTTTTCCGACCTTTACCCGAATTAGCTAATTATAAAACTCCCATTGATAATCTCTTTTTAACAGGCGCAGGAACACATCCCGGCGGTTCAATTTCCGGGATGCCAGGACGTAATTGTGCGAGGGTCTTTTTACAAAACAAGCAACCCTTTACTCAAGCTTTAAAAGATGCTGGAAACTCGATTAAGTCTACAGTTGGTTCTGTATTTGGGATGAATTAGATAATACAGATGTAGGGTGCGTTAGTGCAGCGTAGCGCACCAACTTTTATACATCAAAAAGTTGTAATTTTTAAAATACATTAAAAACTCCTATTTATTCTGATTTTAAATTTCTAAAATATCGTGTACAATGTATTAATGACTTATTTTTCTAGCAATACATTTGTATTGCTGATAAGCTGTTGTGCATTTAGTTTGTATAATTCTAGCGGGCAAGATGCCCGCACTACAAAGTTCAAGTAAATTATGGTTATCAAATTTAGCTGCGTAACAGCTTATTATATTGCACTTATGGAAAAACTGACAGTAAAAAACTTTTTAAATATCAAAGATATTGAATTTAATTTATCCAAGATAAATATTATTATTGGACAGCAAGCTAGTGGTAAAAGCATACTTGCTAAATTAGTTTATTTCTTTAAAGATTTTTTCATTAAATATCGTTCTTCCATCCATAAGAAGCAGAAAAAAGCAGAATTTGATAAAAGTATAATTACAACGTTTAAAATTATATTCCCTGAATATTCTTGGAAAAATCAGGAGTTTCAAATTTTATATGAGTTTGATAGTTATTCCGTAGCTTTAAATAACCAAAAATCAGATGACAATAAGTCTAAATTATCTTTGATATATTCTGAATATTTAGTTAAAGTTCGCAGAAAAATCTTAAGCGAATACAACAAAAAAACTCTTGAATATGCAGAAAATAATCCTGAAAAAATAGAAGAATATTACAATACAATTTTCACTGAATATATTCTGAAAGATAATCACTTTAATAGTCTTGAATTGATAACTTTTATTCCTGCTGGGAGGTCGTTTTTTGCTAACTTACAAAATAATATTTTTTCTTTTTTATCAGGAAATATAGTTATAGATTATTTTCTACAGGAATTTGGTTCAGCTTATGAAAGAGTAAAAAATATTTATCAACTTAGAAAATTGATTCATGCGTTAAATCTAAATGATTCAATTGATGAATTAATTAATCAGATAATAGTTGGTAATTATTCCTATGAAAAAGATCAGGACTGGATATTATACACTAATGAAACAAACAAAAATAGAAGGACTAATTTATCACATTCATCCTCTGGACAGCAGGAGGCTCTACCCATGACACTTATATTAGCTATTTTGCCTTTTATTAGCTCAACAACACGCCTTTTTATTATAGAAGAACCAGAAGCACATTTATTTCCTACATCACAAAAACATATTGTAAGTTTAATCAGCCAGGTTTTTAATACAACTGAAAAAAAGCATAAATTTTTTATTACGACTCATAGTCCTTACATACTAACAGCTTTTAATAACCTAATTCAAGCAGGTAACACTCTGAAAGCATTAAGAGAGAAACCTGAACAAAATGATTTACTAGAAGCTTTATTCAAAATAGTTCCAGAAAATCAAACATTAGATATTAATGATGTTGCTGCTTACACCATCAAAAATGGTATGATTGAGAGTTTGATCAATGAAGATAATAACTTGATTGATACAAATATCATTGATGAAGTATCCAACGAATTTAGTCAAGTGTTTGAAAAATTAATAGAACTTGAATTTGGAGAATAACATCTGTGGATTTAGATAAATGTTCCGAAAAAATAAGCCATAAAAATATATTAATAGAAGAAAAGAAAAGTAGTAAAATAGTCTTTATAAATGAAAATTCAATAGAACTGACTAAAGTTCAAGTAGATGGCTGTTTAGATATTCAAGGAGTTAAATGTGATTGGTTACTAATTATCAATGAACCTTATATTGAAATTTATATAGAATTAAAAGGTTCTGATGTAGAACACGCTTTTGATCAAATTGAAAATACTATAAAAATTGTCTCCAAAAATTATAAAACAGTCCTCAAGTATTGCTATATAATCACAACTAGATGCCCTATAACATCAACACAAATTCAAGTTAAAGCAAAATTATTCAAAAAGAATTATAATGCAGTGCTAAAGATTAAAAAAACAGGATTTAATGAAAGTTTTAATACGTTCATTATAGATAAATAAATGTATTATTTATGATATTGTATACTATCACATGGAAATCTAGGATTTAGATTTCAAGAGATTAATAATTGAAACGAAGTAAAATAATCAATATAAAATAAACCCTAACCTTCACCCTATGCCCACTGAAACAGTAACTCTCCAAATTCCAGAAATTATCTATCAGCGATTAGTTAATACTGCTAATGCTATTCAACGTCCCTTAGAAGAAGTAATGCTTCATGCTTTGCAAGTTGGTAGTCCACCAGCTTGGGATGATGTCCCAGAAGAATTTCAAGCTGAAATTGCCGCATTAGATAAGCTAGATGACAATACTCTCTGGCAAATTGCCAATAGTCGAAAAACAGCAGATGATATGGACAGATATAACATCCTGCTTGATCATAACTCTAGGGGTATACTTACAGAAGTAGAACAATTAGAGTTGATGTCACTTCGACATGAGGCTGATTTATTTATGTTATGTAAAGCCCAAGCAGCAGTATTACTCAGTTGGCGAGGGTATCGTTTATCAAATTCTTAAATTGTTGTGTCTACATATATTTCTGAAAGTTTAAGACAAAAAATCATAGAGAGGGATAAATCACGTTGCTGTTATTGCTTGACATCTGAAGCAAATAGCGGTATTCCTATGACTTATGATCATATTCACCCAGTTTCTAAGAGGGTGTTTGAAAAGTTATGGTTGATGTATCAAATATTTTTTACCCCACCCTAACCCTCCCCTTGTAAAGGGGAGGGAACTGGATTTTTATTGTTTCCCCCCTTTACAAGGGGGGACTAAGGGGGGTAGCAATGTGATGAAAATTACGGAATACCACTTTTCAAACATCCTCTAAGGGTGGAGAAACAACTTTTGAAAATCTTTGTTTAGCTTGTCGTTCATGCAACGAATTCAAAAGTGATGCAGTTGAATCTATAGATCCTTTGAGTGGTGAAACTATACAACTTTTTAACCCTCGTCAACAGAAATGGACTGACCATTTTGGATGGAGCGCTGATGGTACAAGATTAGAAGGTATAAATGCTATTGGTCGGACTACAATAGTTAAGCTACGAATCAATAATCCAGTAATTCTGATTGCTCGAAAGCGTTGGGTAATTAGTGGTTGGCATCCTCCTCTTGATTGATAGCATATAAACAAATAACTTATAAAGCATCTCATTTATTATAAAGACCAACACTTTTGCCTATATTCCTACTGACTACCGTTTCTGTAGCCCGATAAATTCTGCTTCGTGAATAGTCCTAAAAAAGTAGTACATTAAAAAGTGCATCTAGTAACATTAAAATTTTGATTAAATCACCTGTGCGGAAAATCGTTATTGCTGGTAACTGGAAAATGTTCAAAACCCAGGCAGAATCCGCAGAATTTTTAAGCGGATTTTTGCCTCACCTGGAGGAAACCCCCTCAGAACGAGAAGTGGTATTATTTCCTCCCTTCACAGACCTAAGCCTGGTGTCTAAATCTTTGCATGGTAGCCGTGTAAATTTGGGCGCACAAAACGTCCATTGGGAAGAAAGTGGAGCATATACAGGCGAAATCGCCGCCTCTATGCTAACAGAAATCGGTGTACGTTTTGTCATTGTGGGACATAGTGAAAGACGGCAATTCTTCGGGGAAACAGATGTAACTGTCAATCTCCGTCTTAAAGCTGCCCAAAAGCATGGACTCACACCCATTCTCTGTGTTGGGGAAACTAAACAACAGCGGGACACGGGGGAAACAGAATCAATAATTAGCGCCCAGTTAAAAAAAGACTTGGTAGATATTGATCAAACTAACTTGATCATTGCCTATGAGCCAATCTGGGCTATTGGTACCGGTGATACCTGTGAATCGAAGGAAGCAAATCGGGTAATTGGCTTGATTCGTAATGAATTGACTAATCCCCTCGTTCCTATCCAATATGGCGGTTCAGTCAACCCGAATAATATTGATGAAATTATGGAACAACCAGAAATTGACGGCGCTCTCGTTGGTGGTGCTAGTCTAAAAGCTGATAGTTTTGCCAGAATTGTCAATTATCAATAATGGGGATTGGGGATTGGGGATTGGGGAATAAATCAATTAGAAATTAAAAGTTCAAAAATTTCATGTCTAACAACTTAACTATCCGAAGTCATTGTTTTGATTGGGGAAAGCGGACTTATCTCATGGGAATTTTGAATGTCACCCCGGATAGCTTTAGTGATGGTGGTAAATTTAACACCACCTCAGCCGCTTTAACCCAGGCACAAGCAATGGTGGCGGCTGGTGCTGATATTATTGATATTGGTGGACAATCAACTCGTCCAGGTGCGGAGCAAATATCCCTAGAAGCAGAATTGGAGAGGGTGCTATCAGTTGTGGAGTTGCTACGTCCAGTCGTTGATGTCCCTATTTCTGTAGATACAACTAGAGCAGAGGTAGCCAAAGCAGCAATTATTGCTGGAGCAGATATAGTTAATGATATTTCAGCGGGGACATTTGACCCCCAAATGTTGCCAACTGTTGCTAGTTTAAATGTGCCGATTGTGTTAATGCACATCAAGGGAACTCCCCAAACTATGCAAAAATGTACTGATTATGAGGATTTAATTGCTGATATTTATAAATTTTTATTTGAGCAAATTACAAATGCTAGGCTTTTAGGAATTGATCAAAATAAAATAATTATTGATCCTGGTATTGGTTTTGCTAAAAACCATCAACAGAATTTAGAAATTTTTCGCTGTTTAGAATCACTAAAAACACTTAATTCTCCAATTTTGGTGGGAGCATCTCGTAAAAGTTTTATTGGTAATATTCTTAATCAACCAGATCCAACATTACGGGTTTGGGGAACAGCCGCAGCTTGTTGTGCGGCTATTTTTAATGGTGCAGATATTCTCCGAGTCCACGATGTTCGAGAAATGCAAGAAGTTACTCTGGTAGCAGATGCTATTTTTCGTGATAGCGCAGCGTGGCGTTAGCCATAGGTTAGGAGGTAGGGGCGCGGGGCCCGCGCCCAGTTAATGGTGTCAAGCTCTAATTAGATCCATTCCCATTACCTTTACCATTGCCATTACCCTTTCCATTAGTGGGATTTTTACCATGATTTTCTTGTACTGAATCAGAAATCAATTCCTGAAACATTTCTGTTGAGTTAGCAGGATCTACAAATACAATTTTGGCATTATTGCTTTCACCCAGTTTTTGACTAGCATCTACATAATCTTGGGCAACAAGATACCTTAAAATATCTTTACTTTCGGGGTGAGAACGCAAGGCTTCAGAAATTATTTCTATTGATGTTCTAGTTCCTTCCGCTCGTTTAACTGCTGCTTGTCGTTCTCCTTCTGCTGCTTCTATTGCTGCCTTTTTTTTAATTTGTGCTGTTTGTTGTTCTTGCATTGACTTGCGTACAGCTTCTGGTGGGGTGATACTTTGAATATCTAAACGGATAATTTCAATTCCCCATGCGGATGTAATTGGATTTAATACACCTAATATGCTTCCGTCCATCTCGTCTCTGGACATATTAGTATCCTCTAAGGAATTTTGAGCAATATTTTCCCGAAGGGTGGTTGTGGCTAAGTTAGCTAAAGCTGTTTCTAAGTCATCAATAGCATAAAAGCTTTTTTCAATGTCTTTGATCCGCCAGTAAAGAATTGCATCAACTTCTAAGTAAACTCCGTCTTTAGTAATTACATTTTGCGGTTTTATATCTAATAACTGCTCTCTGGTTGTATCCTCCATCACAATTTGATCGAGAATGGGAACTATGAAACTTAGTCCAGGATTTAGTTTGCGATGATACCGCCCCAAGCGTTCAACTAAGGCGACATTTCCTTGATTTACCATCTTTGCAGATGCTAAGGCATAACCTACTAGAGCTAAAAATATGATAAAAATTATTGGGTCCATTCAGTTATTCTCCTCTTTCGGCTTTGGGCAGAATTGATTGTTAGGGTTATGGCTGGCATTAACTGTAAATTAAAATGGGTTAATTGCGTAATTTCCCGATTGTTAACTATAAAAATGATAAACCTGCGATCGCATTATAGGCGATCGCTACACCTCTAATCATGAGTTGCCGAAAAAAATAACCTAAGATGTATAATAATTATGTTTTGGGTCTAGATTTTTTGAGTGGAAACCTAGAAAACCAACCTTTCGACTTAAACTAAAATCCAGTAGTAAATAGTCTGATAATCCCCAAGATAGTACCTAAAGGACCGGCTACAGTATTAACTCTATCACCAGTTTTAGCTAACCCGTTGCGATCAACTACGACAACATCATTGTTGCGAAGGATCGGATTGGTTTCCTCATTAATTCCCTTAGATAAATCCACTTTAATTGGACGTTTAGTAACTGTACCATTGGTATTGAGGCGAATTAATTCTACAGTTCCTTTACTGGCTCTACTATCATTAAAACCACCAGCGGCTAATAATGCCTGATTTAAAGAGCTATTTGGTTGTAATCTTACCGCCCCTGCTCTTTTGACTTCACCCACTACACCCACTTCAATAGTATTTGGGGACAAAGTTGTTGTTGCTAATTGGGTAGATTCGGCGGCACTAATATCCGTAGCTGTAGGAATGATGATAGTATCGCCATCTTGCACCACTATGTCTTGATTGATATCACCGCTTTGTAGTAATTCCCATAGGTTAATATCTATAGTTTGTTCCGTACCAGTTCGGGTAGGACGGCGTAATTTAATCTTCCGAACATCCGCAATGGACGTAATTCCCCCTGCTAGTTGTAAACTCCGCATGACAGTGGGTAAACCACCCCCAGCACCACCACCCTCTGCCCCACCGGCATTTCCAGCAGTAACAAGATAAGAACCAGGACGGTAAACTTGACCAATTACCACCACTGTGCGGGGTGAACTTTGACTAGCGGCAAAGTTAGCTGCAAATAAATTCCGGGCTTCAGCCACATTCAAACTGGCAGCAGTGGGGACAATTATGGTGTCTCCATCTCGTAAGGTAATCTCCTGAGATATTCTACCTGTTTGCGTCAATTCCTTTAAATTTAGGGAAACTGTCTGCTCTCCAGAACGTCCTACCTTGCGGCGTAATTGTACTTGAGTTACATCTGCTGCTAGTGTCACACCTTGAGCGCTGGTCAGGGCAGCTAATACTGTTGGATATTGGACACCGGGGTTATTTCCTGCTCCCCCTTCTAAGCTGAGGGTATAAGCACCCGGTCTTGTTACTTCCCCAGCAACAAACACATTAATGGGACGGGGTGATAATAAGTTGACGGAAATGAGCGGACGTTTGAGGAAGCGAGCATATCTTCTGGCGATTGTATCAGCAGCTTGTTCTGTGGTTAAGCCCGAAACGGGGATACTGCCAATTAAAGGCATATTAATTGAACCACCAGGAGGAACTTGATATTCACCCGTATATTCTGGTACTTCAAATACATTGACACGGATGCGATCGCCGCCGCCTAATAAATAATCTGTAGCGATACTGGGTGTTGATTTTACTGGCTGTTTTTGCGCTAAACTCACCGATGGCAAAGCGATATTCACTGTTGTTAACAATGCTAAACCCATAGTTGAGTGGGTGAGAAATTTACACAAATCTTTATTAAGCATATTTACCTGAGAATTGAAAATGACGATATTTAGAGTTATTCGGAAACATTTTAACATCGAGTATACTGAAGAATCCTAGTGACTCAACAATTTTATTTTCTAATAAATCTTTAGTTTTCCGGACATAAATAATTTGTTGCGTAAGGAATTTGATTTTAAATCTTCTCTGAATGTTAGGAAATATTTTCAGTGCTTTTTGCAAGTTACGGTTCCTCGCTGATAACAATTTTCGTCCTATGTCAACAACTAATTCATCCGCTGATGGTACAGTCATAACACTAAATTTATCAGGAATTATTAACACATAAGTAACTGACTTTTAGAATCATCAAATAATTCGCAAAAATTACTACTTATGGGTGATTTATCTCTCTTATTTTCTACCTGTTTGTACTAATTAAGCGGATGATTTCGGATTTGAATTTGATGGATAAAAAACTCTTCTAGAGATTGACGTGACAGATTCATAGTGATAACTTTTCCCCCCATTAACCTCAAACTAGACAGAAAATCATAATAATCTTCTTGGAGTATACCCTGCCAAGAACCATCAGACCGAAATTCTAAATTACCTATCCATTTTCTCAAGATTTCCCCGTCTCCGCCTTGACCTTTAACATGATAGGTGTTTTGATTACCTAAAAGTTCATTGAGAGAACCGCAACAGATTAATTCTCCTTGATCAAGAATAGCCACGCGATCGCAAATTTGTTCCACTTCACTCAATACATGACTATTAAAAAATATGGTTTTACCAGATGCTTTCAAAGCAAGAATAATTTCTCGCATTTGGTAACGTCCCAGAGGATCAAGTCCAGACATAGGTTCATCCAAAAAAACTAGATCTGGATCATTTATTAATGCCTGAGCCATACCCACGCGCTGAAGCATTCCCTTAGAATAGCGCCGCATTTGCTTTTTACGAGCATCGGCTTGGGATAACCCCACTAATTCCAACAATTGGGGAATGCGTTGACGTTGTAACTTTTGGGGAATTTGAAATAAACCCGCTGTTAATTGCAAAAATTCCCAACCGCTCAGATATTCGTATAAATAGGAATTTTCTGGGAGGTAGCCAATATGCTGCTTGACAGAGCGATCGCCTATGGGTTTACCTAACAATAATCCCCTTCCAGATGTAGGGCGGATAATTCCCAACAATAATTTTAACAACGTGGTTTTACCCGCACCATTAGGACCCAACAAACCAAAGGTTTCTCCTGGGTACACTTGTAAAGAACAGTTTTTGAGCGATACAACCTTTTGATTGAGCCAAAACCCCGTGCGATAGACTTTTCGCAATTCAGAAGTCAGGACTACGGGTTGTTTATCTAAGGGATTTTGCTGAGAATCGGGGTTGTCTACAACAGAATTCATGGCGATGAAACTACCAACTACTGACTATTTAGAGCTAACTACAGATTAACCGATGCTGAGGATTTTTATAACACACCTTTAGAACTAGGAATTGTTTCTGTCCGCCGAGGATCAATTTCCACTGCTATTCGCATGGCTCTAGCAAAAGCCTTAAATGTGGCTTCAATAATATGATGGGAATTAATTCCATCCAATTGGCGAATATGTAACGTCATTTGGCTATGATTCACCAAGGCTACGAAAAACTCCCGCACTAACTGAGTATCATAAGTCCCCACCCGTTGAGTAGGAATTTCTAAACCATAACTGAGATGAGGTCTACCAGAAAAGTCTAAAGCAACTTGTACCAAAGCTTCATCTAAGGGCGCAAGAAAATTCCCAAACCGGACAATTCCCTTTTTATTACCCAAAGCTTGGAATAAAGCTTGTCCCAAGGTAATCCCCACATCTTCGTTAGTGTGGTGATCATCAATTTCCAAATCACCTTTAGCTTGAATGTCCAAATCAAAAAGCCCATGAGAGGCGATTTGATGGAGCATATGATCTAAAAAGGGAATACCTGTAGAAACTTTACATATCCCTGTACCATCTAGATTGATAGTAACGTGAACATCTGTTTCACCAGTAGTGCGGTGAACTGAAGCTATCCGATGAGTTTGTTTGTTAGTCATTTGTCAGTTGTCAGTTGTTAGTTGTCAGTTGTCAGGAGTCAGGAGTCAGGAGTCAGTTGTCAGTTGTCAGTTGTCAGTTGTCAGGAGTCAGTTGTCATTGGAAAAATTCTTTCTCCCCACATCCCCCACATCCCCCACATCCCCCACATCCCCCACATCCCCCACATCCCCCACCTCCCCTACCTCTCCTACCTCTCCTACCTCTCCTACCTCCCCCACATCCCCCACATCCCCCACATCCCCCACATCCCCCACCTCCCCCACCTCCCCTACCTCCCCCACCTCCCCTACCTCCCCCACCTCCCCCACATCCCCTACATCCCCATAATTTCATATCCCGCATCTACATACAGGATTTGTCCAGTAATACCGCTTGCTAAATCACTGCATAAGAAAGCTGCTGTATTTCCTACCTCTAGTTGAGTGACGGTGCGACGGAGTGGTGCTACTTTTTCGACGTGATGAATCATATCCAAAATGCCACCAACGGCTGAAGACGCTAAGGTGCGAATAGGTCCAGCAGAAATACCATTGACGCGAATATTATCGGGTCCGAGTTCCGCTGCCAAGTAGCGAACACTGGCTTCTAAACCAGCTTTAGCCACACCCATGACATTATAGTTAGGAATTGCTCGAACTGCTCCCAAATATGTAAGAGTAATAATACTTCCGCCTTCAGTCATTAAAGGTTTAGCTGCACCGCTTAACTGTACCAGTGAATAGGTGCTAACTTCCAGAGCCGTATTGAAACCAGAACGAGAAGTTTGACTAAAACCTCCGGTCAAATCTTCTTTTTTTGCAAAGGCTAAACAATGCACTAGAATATCTATTTTCCCCCATTCTTGCCGGATGGTTTCAAAAGTAGATTGAATTTGCTCGTCATTTTCAACATTGCAGGGCAGAAATAGGCTAGGACTGAGCGTTTCTACCAATTCAGAAACTTTTTTTTCCATTTTACCCTTGTCATCTGGCAAGTAGGTAATGCCCAAATTAGCCCCGGCTTTGTGTAGTTGTTGGGCAATTCCCCAAGCGATAGAACGGTTATTGGCAATACCTGTAACTAGGGCATTTTTTCCAGATAGATTGAGCATAGAAATTGCTAATTTAATTCATCATTAGGAGCATACTAGAATCTGAGCCTAGTTTGACTGCATTGGGCTAGGGATTTTCCAAAATGCTCCATAAGCAAGCAGTAAGCCCCAAAAAATCATGCCCATATTTACAAAAATTCTCAAGAAATTGACAATTTTTAGAGGCAAAACTTTTGGAGTATAATTGGTGAAACTACTTATCAATAATTACTAGCTAAACGGAACAACAATTATGTATCATTATAAACGGAAGGCCAGGAATTCCGCGTTTGGGTATAGGAAAAAACAGCAAGGTTAATGGTGATTTATTGATTTTTCGGGTGTATTCTTAGGTAATTAGTTTTTGTTTTTCTGGCATTGGGTAGGGGAAGGGAGAAATGATAGTGACACAAGATAAAGCCCTAGCAAATGTTTTTCGTCAAATGGCGACCGGGGCTTTTCCTCCGGTGGTGGAAACATTTGAACGGAACAAGACGATCTTTTTTCCGGGAGATCCTGCTGAACGAGTTTATTTTCTTCTCAAGGGTGCTGTGAAACTCTCAAGGGTGTACGAGGCAGGAGAAGAAATAACGGTGGCTCTGCTGCGAGAAAATAGCGTCTTTGGTGTGCTGTCGTTGCTGACAGGCAATAAGTCTGATCGATTTTATCATGCAGTGGCATTTACTACTGTAGAATTACTTTCAGCCCCAATTGAACAAGTTGAACAGGCACTGAAGGAAAACCCAGAGTTATCAATGTTAATGCTGCGAGGTCTTTCTTCGCGGATTTTGCAGACGGAGATGATGATTGAAACTCTTGCTCACCGCGATATGGGTTCAAGGTTAATTAGTTTCTTGTTGATTCTTTGTCGAGATTTTGGCGTTCCTTGCGCTGATGGTATTACCATTGATCTGAAGTTATCCCATCAGGCGATCGCTGAGGCAATTGGCTCTACTCGCGTTACAGTCACTAGACTGCTGGGAGATCTACGCGAGAAGAAAATGATTTCCATTCATAAAAAGAAGATTACTGTGCATAAACCTGTTGCTTTAAGTAAGCAATTTACTTAAAAGTTATGGGTAAATGGAGTTGGCACGGCTTCTATTTTTGAGGTAATGCGGTCTTAGGGTATCCCTAAGTAGCGTCACTACCATAGAGATTAAACCGTTAATTTGGAGGAAAGTCTCAAAATTGTATAATTCCTACTTTGGCCTAACTCCATTTACTCACAGACAATGGTTGAACGTAGTAGGCTGTATCGGTCAGCATTGCGGTAGTTAAAAATGGCCACCGGGTACATCCTTATTGCAGCAATTCTTATTTTGGGAGGCGTAATTGCTACCGTTGGCGATCGCATCGGCACACGAGTTGGCAAAGCTCGTCTCTCACTTTTCAATTTACGTCCGAAAAAAACTGCTGTAATTGTGACTATTTTTACAGGCGGTCTAATTTCTGCATCAACTTTAGCAATTCTCTTTGCGGCTGATGGCGGATTGCGAAAGGGCGTATTTGAATTAGAGGATATTCAAAGAGATTTGGGGAACAAGCGGGAACAACTAAAAATCGCAGAAGCGCAAAAAAGTCAGGTTGAGAGTGAGTTAAATAAAGCCAAACAAGAACAAAGTCAGGCACAAGAAGAATTACAGAAAATTAATAAGTCATTACAGGCAGCAAATACTAAACAAAAGACCACACAAGCTCAACTCAATCGCACTCTTAATCAGCAAGCTAAAACCCAAACCCGACTGAATGCAACTCAAAGCCATCTTGGTGGAATTGTTATTAGGTATCAACAGGCAAGAAGTGAATTACAAACTCTTTATAATCAGCGACAAACATTACAAACGGCAGTAGAAGAGTTAAAGGCGGAACGAAAAAGATTATACGCTGAAGCCAAACAGGCAATTGATGAAGCGAAGACGGTGATTGAAAAACGCGATCGCAAAATTGTTAAATTAGATAAACTTATTCAAAATCGTAACCTCGAAATTAAACAGCGGGAAGAAGTTATTATGACTAGAGAATCTCGCTTAAAAGAATTAGAGAAACAACAACAATTTTTAGAGCAGGAAGTAGCCAGACTAGAAAAATATTATCAGTCCTATCGTGACCTCCGCTTGGGTAAACTAGCCTTAGTAAAGGGTCAAGTAATAGCGGCAGGATTAATTATTGTAGACAAGCCTGATGCAGCACAGCAGGCAATTATCCAAATTCTTCAGGAAGCTAACCGCAATGCCAATATTCAATTAACTGAACCTGGTGCTATTCCGGCTAATAAAGAAATACTCCGTGTCACTAAAGATCAGGTTAAAGCACTAGTTGCACAAATTAAAGATGGTCGAGAATATGTAGTCCGAATTTTCTCCGCAGGTAACTATGTCAGAGGTGAAAAGCAAATAGAATTTTTTGCAGATGCAGCGAGAAATCAACTCGTATTTTCATCAGGGGAAGTGTTGGCTACTACTACAGCGGATTTAAAAAATATGACATCTGAACAAATGCGTCAACGCTTAGATTTACTGATTTCCGCTTCCCAGTTTCGCGCCCGCAATGCGGGAATTGTCGAAAGTGTCCAAATAGAAGGAACTTTTCTGCGCTTTGTTACCCAATTACAGCAAACGGAACAGGAAGTAGAAATCAAAGCTGTAGCCGCAGAAAATACTTATACTGTAGGTCCGCTAAGAGTCAAGTTAGTAGCCCTCTTGAATGGACAAATTCTTTTTAGTACGTGAAGAATTTAATTAAAGATTGAAAATTACTACAATCAATATTGGGCGCAGGCCCTGCGCCCCTACGTAACTAATGACTAATACACAACCTGTAATTTTAGGATTTGATCCCGGTCGTGATAAATGCGGGATTGCGGTGATGGGATTGGATAGACAACTATTTTATCATCAAGTTGTTTTGGCAAATGAGGCGATCGCTAATATTGAAACACAACTGCAAAAATTCCCTGTATCCTTAATGGTGATGGGAGATCAAACAACGGCTAAAAAGTGGAAACAGCAACTTAATCAGGAATTAAGCAAACCCACCAATATCATTTTAGTTGATGAACGTTATTCCACTTTACAAGCACGCGATCGCTATTGGCAGATGTATCCACCCCAAGGCATCACAAAACTATTACCCCAAGGTTTGCGTCAACCCCCCCGGCCAATAGATGACATTGTGGCCATTCTCCTGATTGAACGATATCTTAACCGACTAACTGACAACTAATTTACAATTCAGCCCGAATTGTAAAAGCATAATCCCCTCCAGGTTCTAACTGATAGTCCTGTTGTTCTAAAAACCGCCCTAGAGGTTCTTTGATTAAAGCACGACCCTGGGAAGGCTTCACAGAAAGTTCTCCCCGGCGGAAATGCCACTGGAAATGCCACTGAAAATTACCGGCGCTAACTTCACCTTCAAGAAAGCCTTGTTGCCAAGATTGGCGGGTAACTCTCACATGAGCAGTAGTTTCTGGCAGACGTTTAGCACTCACGCTTATTTGATGTCAAGTATGGGATAAAAGCCAATTATTTATGTAGGCTACTTATTCTATGTACCAAAAATAGCTTAATTCTACAAACTAATTAAAACAAGATAAGTTAATAAAGTCCAGTTTCGTAACTGCTCTTTTGTTGTCAATTTACAATAAACGCAAGATAATAATGCAATTATTACATAAAACTATTTGTGAAGAGTGTGCTTTTTATATCAAATTACAATGCACTCACCCTGATGAGTTGGCAGTTAATTGTGCTATTGTCACTTTCTGTAATTCATTCACTCCAGCGGTAGAAATTGATAGTCCTTGCGTGTCTTTTGGTAATGATGATATGTTATGATGCTGTAAATTCTATTTAAGATTTGAGAGAGGCTGTTTACATTGATTATTCTATGTACTCATAATGATGGTGGCGTAGGCAAAACTACCCTTGCCGTCCATATTGCTGGTGTTCTTCTTAATAGACAAGATATAGTACACTTCTAGTTGATTGTGATGATCAGGCAGATTTTTGGCAGTTTTATATTGACCGCAATCCGCAAAAATCAAAAGATTGGGAAAGATATTATAATAGTACAGTAATGTATAATGAAAGGCGTGAAGCAATCCCAAAAGAGCTACCAAAAGGGCAATATGACCATATTGTTTTAGATATTAACAGTCCTTTAAAAAATACTGTACAAACAATAGTAGGTAATGACCCAGATTTGATTTTAGTACCAGTTAATAAGTCTCAGAAAATCAAAGCATTGCGTAATCTTCCCCGAACTTTAAAAGTTATTGCTCAACTAGAAACAAAAGCCGGATATACTCCACAGGTAATAATTGTCCCTTTAGGAATATCACAATCATCCATATATGATATAGTTGACAGATTGGAAGATGATTTGAAACCTCGAAAATACAAAGTTGCGGATGAAATGTATGATTGTCAAGAAGAGATGCAATCTGCCATCTATAAAGATAGAAAATATATTTGGAATTATGAAGGTTTAGAACATTTATACGATTACTTTGTTGATTTATTAGATGGATAATGTTAGGAGATGAATTATGTCTACAGAAGATAAACTAACTACTCAAAGTAAAGATTTTTTGGCCGATAATGCCATCCAAAATGGCATAAAAAAAGTAGAAGAAGAAAAACAAGAAATTCAAAACTTAGATATAGAATTAAGATATACCAACTCTGAGTTAGAAAAGATACAAAAGCTAACTGCAATTCTAAGATTAGCAAAAGAACTATTTCTAGAATCAGTAATTAATTATGTATATTTTCTTTTCTCTGAGCATAAAGAAAGTATCCAAAAAATAATTGATGAAGAATCAGAAAATTATCAAGCCGAGTTAAAACAAATTACTCCCATAGAAAATATGTCTAGAAAAGACCGTGATAGATTTTCAGGGAAAATTAGGCTATCACCTGAAACATCAGACAAAATAGAACAGTTAGATATGAAAGATAGAATAAATGAATGTTTGTTTGTTGGTATAAATTTACTTTATAAACAATTAGTTGGAGAATTTAAAACTGTTAATCAAGAGAAATAAAAATGGATTTCTTAGAAATTGATGCGTTAGTAAGCGGCATTATTTATTCTAGCGAAACAGCAAAACAAGATTTAGGTAGACGTTTTGCTGCTTATCTGGGATTAACACCAGGAAAATCTGGAAGTGATGGAGGAATAGATGGTTATGCCGAACTAAATAATGATATGATTTATTTTCAATCTAAATTATCCCAAAATATCTTAGATGCCTCTTATTCAGCAGAATTGATTGGTAATATGATAATCCATGAAGCTAATATTGGCATAATGTTAGCTGGTGTTGGTTATACAGACGGATTTCGTTCTCGTTTAAATAAAGCTATTCAAAGTAAGCAGATTAATACACAGCTAAAGATTCATTTATTAAGCCTTGAGGATGTATTTGGAGAAACGGAGATATTTATAAAGGCTACTCAAGATTTACCTTTATTGAGGAATTTGAGTAATGGTGCATGGGCTAAATACAAGTAGTATTATTTGGCGTTGCTGAATTGAGGTATGAAATTCCCAAATTGAACCTTTAAAACTCTTACCTTTGCGTCTTTGCGCCTTTGCGTGAGACTAAAATTCATACCCTTAATCAGCAACGCCTATTATTTTAATATGTTTATCTAGATGTAGATATCAATATCTTCCTTTGCATCTTTAATCCTTTGTGCCTTTGCGCGAAATAAATCCATGCAATTATCACTCATTAAATATCCCATCTTGGGAATAATCAATTTGTTATTATTAAGTATTAATATTCAACCAGTATTTTCCAATTCTCCCCCTACTCTAATACTGGCACAAGCCACAAATAGTAAAGCGGCTACAGATTCTTTAAATCAAGGGTTACAAGCGATTCAATTGGGAAAAATAGAAGCAGCAATTACCGCTTTTCGTCAAGCTATTAAACTAGATCCTAAATTAGCAGCAGCGCATTATAACTTGGGTTTAGCACTGCGACAATCGGGAAAATTACAACCTGCGGCAGATGCTTTTTATCAAGCTACCCAAGCTGATTCCCAATTTGCTTTAGCTTTTGCCAATTTAGGTGGGGTGCTATTAGAAGGAAATAATTTAAAATTGGCGCAAGATTATTTAAATCAGGCTTTGAAGTTAAATCCAAGTCTGGGTTTTGCCCATTATAACATGGGGTTGCTGAAGGAACAGGAGAAAAATTGGTCAAGTGCGATCGCTTCTTTTAAAAAAGCTAGAAACTATAGTCAAAATGCTCCCGAACCAGCATATCATTTAGGTATCTGTTATTTGCAACAAGGGAAAACTGAACAAGCAAAAGCAGCTTTTAATCAAGCAATTCAAATAAATCCCAAATATGCAGAAGCACACTATAATCTTGGCTCAATTTTGTTTAATCAAGGTCAATTAAATGAAGCTTTAGCAGCTTTCAGAAAATCAGCCGCAGCTAATTCTACTTATGCTAACGCTTATTATGGTGCAGGATTAGTTTTTATGCAGTTGAAACAATACAAGGAAGCTGTACAAGTCTTCCAATATGCTCAAGATTTATATAATATTCAAGGTAATTTACAGTGGGTGAAAAATTCCCAGGAGTTATTACAACAATTGAAAAACTTAAATAAGTAGGTAGGGACGTTATCGGGAACGTCTCTACTCTTTCATCAGCTACTAATCCAATATTTTCTCAGCTTTTGGACAGATGAATAAATCTAGAGAAATAAGTAGAAGTTAATTAAATAAGTAACGGAGTAGAGACATGACTAAAACTAAAACTCAAGAACCTATTAGCAATTTAGAGTATGATTTTATCAGCGTCCTGCATACTAAAGCCGTAGCAGTTCAAGCTTATGAAAATTATATCAAAGATGCCAAAGAAGCTAATTCTCAACCCTGTGTAGAACTTTTCCAAAAATTACGGCAATCGGAAATTGAACAGGCGCACGAAATTCGTCATCATCTCCAAGAAGTGATGCAGAAAGGCAAGATGTAATTAATGCTGGGGGCAGGTTTAAGAGATTAATGACTTAAACCCACCCCTAACAATTAACGAATATACTCTTTCAATACACTATTCCGATTGGGATGGCGTAATTTACGGAGTGCTTTAGCTTCGATTTGGCGAATGCGTTCGCGGGTAACGTTGAAAATCTGACCGATTTCTTCCAGAGTTTTCATGCGCCCATCATCTAAACCATAGCGAAGTCGGAGAACGTCCCTTTCCCGAGGACTGAGACTATCAAGGACTTTTTCTAGGTCTTCCCGCAGCAAGTTCTTAGAAACTTGATCTTCTGGAGTTTCACCATCAGATTCAATGAAATCACCTAAACGAGAATCTTCTTCTTTACCAATAGGTGTTTCTAAAGAAATTGGTAACTGGGCAGATTTGGCAATAAACCGCAGTTTCTCGATGGTCATTTCCATACGAGTTGCAATTTCTTCTTCTGTGGGTTTGCGTCCCATTTCTTGAGATAGGAGTTTGGTAGTTTTCTTAATCCGAGAAATGGTTTCGTAGAGATGAACCGGTAAACGGATAGTGCGGGACTGATCAGCGATCGCTCTTGTAATTGCTTGACGTATCCACCATGTAGCGTAGGTAGAAAACTTATAGCCTTTTTCGTGATCAAACTTTTCAGCCGCACGAATCAAACCCAAACTACCTTCTTGAATCAAGTCTTGGAAGGACAAGCCCCGATTCATGTATTTTTTGGCAATGGAAACTACAAGTCTCAAGTTCGACTGTACCATCTTGTCTTTCGCTCTCCGTCCCACGTGCAGACGGTAACGAAAGGTTGGTAATGGTAATGATACTTCTGCTGCCCATTCGCTGTCTCTAGGATCGCGTTCTAGGCGTTCACAAAGCCTTTCCCGCGCCCGTTCTAATTCCAGTAACTCAGCGATTTTCCGCGCTAGTTCAATTTCTTCGTCTGCGCGTAACAAACGAATCCGTCCAATTTCTTGCAGGTACAGACGAATTGAATCTTCTGTATAGTGCTTTTTCTTGGCGATTGGTGTCCGACGACGCGATTTAGCGGCTTTTCCAGACTTTGCGTCGTCCTCATCAGACTGAGGCTCTAAAAAATCATCAATTTCGCCGTCATCAGTCAGCAATAAGTCCTCTTCTTCTATTAAGAGTGCTTGTAATTCGATCTCAGGCGGATTTATCATTTCTAGGTCAGGCTGATAAATATTATCGAGTACGTTGTTAGCCTGGTTCATGCCGCGTTCCTCATGCTCCTTGCAGAATCAGTTACTGAAGACATTGCGATTACTTTTAGTGTGGAGTAATCTGTGAACCGAAAATCGGGTTTTGGCTGGTTAACCTCAGATATTTTCGGTGATTTTTTTCCTGTTTGATGCAGGATTGTTTAGTAAAAGTGGCAAATATCACTTTGAAAGCGAATTGCCTGCTTTTTTTAATTGTCATACCCGATCATCCTACATATCACTTTTGATTAACCGAATCTATAAACCTAGATTCATCTTTTTCAAAAAGTTTCCCGGTGCGGATACAGTGTATGACATTTAGCAGATTTAACTGTAAATACTGTTCCAATTGTAGCCTGTTTCACAAAAATTACACTCTTTTCGTGCATTATTTATGAACTTATTTACTAAGATTAAGCCACCTTTATCAAAAAGACATTAAAAATGGTGGTAATACCATTAAATCTTGTCGAAAACTTTTGGGTTGGTCAGTGGCATTCTTATTAAATTAAAAGGTAGGCACACTTGCTGCTTTATAAAACTTATACAAATTGTTCCTAAATGAACAAATAGTATTTATGTTCTGCTTGAACTTAGTCCGAAGGCGGATATTTGTTTACAGATATTAGTTCTGGTTGAACTAATTGTACATATTCACTATTAGCTAGTGATTGGTGTTTGTTTCCAGGCACTAACTCTTGTATATGCTATACCAAGAACTTGAACTAAGGAGTTAAAGTTCTTGCACATTTTTAGCGAGGTAAGAGATGAATTAAGATTTCTCTCGATTTAGCCTTATTCACACATTAGCGCAGAGTTGAGATTTCTACCCTGTGCAACTTGACAAACTGTTCTTATGGTATACAACGATATTTTAATCAGGTGATAAATAATATTGCTGCTAAAGTTGCCCAAAGATATATTTGGGTAAATTAACGTATGTCAATTGTAGTTATGAATACTTCGGATTTTAAGAAGGTGGCTGTCATCTGGTTATGAAAAGTTTTGTGTATACTTACTAAGCTTTGCTTTGTAGATAATATCTAGTTGCGCTTTATAAGCATAGCAAATGCTTTCCCCCTTTGTGGAGAAAATTTATGATTTTTAGTGAAAAATTTATCGAGAAAGGGAACGGGGGAGGTAGATCCGTGATTACCAATCACCCATTACCCATTACTCATTACCTTAGATATCTAAATCTGTCATATTCAGTTTAGAACCATAGGTTTCAATGAATTCCCGGCGGGGTGCAACGCGATCGCCCATAAGAATGGTAAAAATCCGATCAGCTTCGGCTGCGTCTTCAATTTCCACTCGTTTGAGGGTACGGGTTTCTGGATTCATGGTGGTTGTCCAGAGTTGTTCTGGCATCATTTCTCCCAGACCTTTAAAACGTTGAATGGTATAGTTAGCATTGCTGGGAAGAGTACCTAGATGTTGTTGCAATTCCCGTTCGCTATAACAATACTGGTAATTTTTACCCCGTTCGACTTTGTACAAGGGAGGACAAGCGATATAGATGAAACCTTGTTCAATCAATGCCCGTTGATAACGATAGAAGAAAGTTAACAACAGCGTGCGGATGTGCGCCCCATCTACGTCAGCATCAGTCATTAATACTACGTGATGATATCGTAACTGCGAGGCGTTGAATTCTTCACCTTTGACACCTAAACCCAGTGCGGTAATTAAGGCTTGAATTTCGTTATTTTTATAGATTTTGGCATCGTCGGTTTTTTCAATGTTGAGGATTTTACCACGCAGGGGCAGAATTGCCTGGGTACGGCGATCGCGTCCCTGCTTGGCACTATTGTGAACAAATACACCACTGGCTAAAGCGAAGTTATGTGTTTGCGGAACTTCGATATCGTAAACATCTACCTGTTCTGCTAAACGTTCAATACTGACAATGCGGTGATTGTAATTAGCAACAGCTTCATAGGCTAACGCTGGATTACCATCGAAGTAGCGTTGACAAAAATTATCAAACCGTAATAAAGACTTGTCTTTTGTTTGTTGACGGTACGTATTATAAGCTTCTAAATCAAGCTTACCTTGCTCAACTTCAATCTGCTTGAGGACAGTAATAGTTTTGCGATAGTAGGTTTGCTGCAAAGTAGCATGACGTTGGGCGCGAAATTCAGGTGTCCATTGCTGCTGTGTTTTTTCTCGCCGCCATGCCAATAAAGCTTCATTTTCCCATTGTTCCTTAGCCAAAAGTGATTGAGTTTCACGGGCTTGGGGATTATTAGCAAAATAGGCGCTAACTCTTTGGGATTGGGCTAACCGATTAGCTTCATCACTCCAATAGTCTTGCTGTGCTTGATTGAGGCGTTTATGGTTTTCCTGACGATAAGTTTGGTTATTGTCATAAAACTCTCTCCATTTGCCCAGCATATAACTTTGATAGGCTTCATCTTGCCATTGTTCCTTAGCTTGTGCTGACAAAATTTGCTGCGTTTCCGGCTGCTGCATTCTTTGACTCATCTTGGCACGAAATTCTTTACCTTGACGAGTTTTCCGGCTCTTGTCAATTACATCTTGACGATGTAATGTTTTTTCAATATGAGCGCGATGCAAAGCTAAGTGTGACTCAACGGATAACCGCTGTAAATTCGTAGGGTTATTGTTACGCTTGTTAAAATCAAGATGATGGCAGTGTTCTCCATCTGTTAGCTGATAAACACCTAAATAACGGTTATACCAATCCGCTAAGGTATGGGTAAACAACCAAGAATCAGAACGGGGATTCCAAACCATTTCATAACCATCAATGGTAATCCCTGGATTGCTGATATCAGATATTTGCCGATATAGAGGCATGAGGGAATCATCAGGGGTTAATAATGCGGCTTGCTTGTAACTGCCATCGCGTAACATGAAGCGATGATCTGGTGTGCAAACAATTGTTTCGCCATTATCCAATGTCACCTTAATGACTTCAGCATTGGCTTTAGTCATGCGGGGGTTAATAATCCGTTCTACCCCAATAGTGCCATCATTACGAATGGTGTAGCAAAAATGCTCTTTGCCGATTGCTTGTTCGGCGACGATTTCTTTAAAACTGAGCGATCGCCCATCAACTAATGCTACTAATGTATCACCATGAAAACAGCCTCCCGCTGAATCGCCTTCCACGATGTATATTTCAGACTCAGCCGGATCACGAGAACTACAATCTGCTAACTTACCAGGTAGAGGAGAGGATTCTAATACTGATTTCCGACGGACTAATTCCCGCGCATGACGGGCAGCTTCAGCAGCTTTAAACGCTTGGATAGCTTTATCTAAAATAGCATCAGCGATCGCCGGATGAAAGTCTAGATATTCAGTGAGAACTTCCCCCACAAAAGAATCAACGATACCGCGAACTTCTGTATTTCCCAATTTAGTTTTAGTTTGTCCCTCAAATTCAGGATCAGGGACTTTAACAGAAATTACAGCAGTTAGACCTTCACGGACGTGTTCACCACTGAGGTTAGATTCATTCTCTTTAATTTTATTCCGTTTGCGAGCGGTTGCATTTAATGTCCGAGTTAAAACGGCTTTTAAACCTTCTAGGTGTGTACCACCATCAATAGTCCGAATATTATTAGCAAAGCCGAGGACATTATCTGTATAAGCATCAGTACACCACTGCAAAGAAACTTCTACCTGGACGTTATTACGTTCCCCTTGGACATAGATAATTTCTTCATGGAGAGGTTGCTTCTCACGGTTCATGTAGGCGATATATTCTTTAATACCACCCTTGTACTCATAAGTTTCTATTCTCGGTGTATCGCTTTTAATGATTTCTAAACGATGATCGGTAAAAGTAATTCTGACACCTGCATTTAAGTACGCTAACTCGCGCAATCTTCCTGATAAAGTAATGTAATCGAATTCTATGCTGGTGGTAAAAATTTGTGTATCTGGCTTGAAGGTAATAGAAGTACCAGTTCTATCTTCTTTGTAAGGCGTTGCTACCAATTCCGTAACAGGGAAACTCCGTTCATATCGTTGGGTATGTACCTTGTGATCTCGCCAAACCGTAACTTCTACAAACTCAGAGAGGGCGTTAACAACAGAAATTCCCACTCCGTGTAAACCACCAGAAACTTTATAGCCACCACCACCAAACTTACCACCAGCATGGAGAACAGTTAACACAGTTTCTAAAGCTGATTTTCCGGTTTTTGGGTGAATATCTACGGGAATACCCCGACCATCATCTGTTACTGTAACAGAACCATCAGCATTGATATCCACTTCAACATGGGTACAGTGACCCGCCAAAGCTTCATCAACAGAGTTGTCCACTACCTCGTAAACTAAATGGTGGAGTCCTCGCGGACCTGTAGTACCAATGTACATCCCTGGTCGTTTGCGGACGGCTTCCAGACCTTCCAGAACTTGAATCTGATCGGCACTGTAACTGCTCGTCATGAAAATTCTCCTGATGCTTGGGGTTAATATCGCCAAAAGGCTAAAAAAGTCAAATCACCCCAACATTATAACACAAAAGCCTTCCTGCCGTCTGTAGCGCAATTTTGTGAGAAGTTTATTAGGGGTTGTAACCCTAACGGGAATTCAAGAGACAATGACCAATGACTAAATTAATTGTAATTTGTGGAGCGACAGCGACGGGTAAATCTGGTTTGGCTTTGAGTTTAGCACAAAGGTTAAATTCTGTAATTCTTAGTGCTGATTCTCGTCAAGTATATCGTGAGTTTGATATTGGTACGGCTAAATCAAATATGGTTGAACAAAAATCAGTTCCCCATTATTTAATAG
The DNA here is from genome assembly GCF_009712065.1 of Aphanizomenon sp. UHCC 0183. Classification (NCBI taxonomy): domain Bacteria; kingdom Bacillati; phylum Cyanobacteriota; class Cyanophyceae; order Nostocales; family Aphanizomenonaceae; genus Aphanizomenon; species Aphanizomenon sp. UHCC 0183. The sequence continues at coordinate 37,280 of NZ_VILC01000024.1, forward strand.
ATATCTGTGAACCAACTGAAATAATGACATTAGCAAATTATCAGGAACAAGCACAAGCTTTAATTGCTAGATTGGGGGGTGAAACACTGTTGTTAGTGGGTGGAACTGGTTTATATATTCGTTCCATTGTGCAAGGAATGAAGATTCCCAGGGTTTCACCACAACCAGAATTGCGATCGCAATTAGAATCTTTAGGACAAGTTCAACTTTACCAGATATTACAACAAGTTGATGCGATCGCTGCCCGAAAAATTCATGCTCACGATTTGGTGCGAACTTTAAGAGCTTTGGAAGTTTATTATACAACTGGTATACCCATTTCTGAACAGCAAGGAGAAAACCCACCAGATTATCCAATTTTGCAAATTTGTTTAGATTCTGATGCAGAACATTTAGACGTGAGAATTCGCAAGCGAACTGAGCAAATGATAGCAGATGGTTTAGTTGGTGAAGTTGAATATCTTTGTCAAAAATATGGTACTGATTTATCTTTATTAAATACTTTGGGATATCAAGAAATCAAGCAATATTTAGCCGGTGAACTTTCTTTAGAAGAAGCAAAAGAATTAATTGTTTTACATACCAGACAATTCGCTAAACGTCAACGGACTTGGTTTAGACAATCTCCTAATCTTGAATATGTTAATATGGATAATTATGATTTATTAGAAAGTGTTTGGCAACGAATTAATCAATTTGTCTGATAGCTAACGGGATGACAAAAAGAGTTAAGAGGGTATTTGAAAAGTTATGGTTGATGTATCAAATATTTTTTACCCCTCCCTAACCCTCCCCTTGTAAAGGGGAGGGAACTGGATTTTTATTGTTTCCCCCTTTACAAGGGGAAAGGGGGGTAGCAATGTGATAAGCTGTTGTGCATTTAGTTTGTATAATTCTAGCGGGCAAGATGCCCGCACTACAAAGTTCAAGTAAATTATGGTTATCAAATTTAGCTGCGTAACAGCTTAAAAATTACGGAATACCACTTTTAAAACATCCTCTAAGATAAGTAGGTGAACACAATAAAACCAAACTGTGTAAAGAAACGTAAAATCGCTGAAAACTTCCTTACTTTTGCCTCTTGCCTTGCTATAACGACAATTTTCAACGCCAATCTACTTATACCACAGTCAAAACTTTACTCCGTAAGGATTTTGTTATAATTAATTCTCAATTACCGTTGAACGCTTTGCAACTCTATGTCCCACGTATTGCTCCCCCAATCGCTTCAGCAAGACTTACCACTTACTGCGCTTGCACCTATGCAAGATGTAACCAATCTCTGGTTTATGAAAGTCATTGCCCACTACGGTAGCCCTGACTACTTCTTTACTGAGTATTTTCGTGTCAATGATACCTCACGACTCAATCGGAAAATCCTGGCAGCAATTACCGAAAACGATACAGGTCGCCCGGTTTTTGCCCAAATGATTGGCGAAAGTATCCCCGATTTAGCCAGAACCGCAAAGGAACTCTGCGACTATAATATCGCTGGAGTAGACTTAAATATGGGCTGTCCTGCGCCGAGAATCTATCGCAAAAATGTTGGAGGTGGATTACTCCGAGAACCGGAAAAAGTCGAGCGGATTTTGGGAGAACTGCGTTCTGTGGTTAATGATAGACCTTTAACGGTGAAGATGCGCGTAGGTTTTGAAAATACAGATAACTTTTATAAAATCCTAGATATAATTGCTGATAACAATATTGATTTATTGAGTTTGCATGGTCGCACGGTGAAAGATATGTATCACGGGGAAGTTAAATATGATTTGATTGCGGAAGCGGTGAGACGGGTTAACTGTCCAGTGCTGGCTAATGGTAATATCAAATCGGCGACAACTGCCTTAGAAGTGCTTTCGCAAACAGGTGCAGCGGGGGTGATGGTGGGACGTTGGGCGATTGGAAATCCTTGGCTGTTTAATCAAATTCGTCAGGCTTTACGGGGAGAACAGATCACACTAGTGCCGTTAGCAGAGGTACGCAATTACATTGATCGCTTATGGCAAAACCCTACAGCTTCCACTATGCCAGAACGTGCGCGGATAGGCTACCTGAAAATGTTTCTTAACTACATTGCTTTGAATGTTGATACTGACGGTCATTTCCTGCGGCTGATGCGACACACCTCTACAGAGATAGAATTATTTAAACTCTGCGATCGCTTTCTCCTGACAGATTTAACGAAAACTTTAGCCCTAACACCCTCAACTATTCTTGTTTAAATCTAGTACAACACAGCGTATATAAACCAACAATTCTTTATTCGGCATTAGTGAATTTATCAAGCTTTGCTAACACGCAGAAGCGCAAAGTCGCAGAGAGTAAGAGATTGAGAAATAGAATTTTTGATTTTCATGCCTCAATATGGCTTCGCCACGCAGGCTATCAGCAACGCCCTCTATTCAAAGCCAGACAGCAACCTAGTTCCTGACTCCTGAATTCTGCTGTATTTAATGAATGGGTACGACAGGACTCGAACCTGTGACCGTCCGCTTAGAAGGCGGATGCTCTATCCAACTGAGCTACGTACCCATGAAACCTTCACTATTATATCTAAAATTGTCTAAATAGGCAAGAGGAAATTTTTAATTTCCTAGTTTTAGTAATAAACTGCAAGTGATATTGATCTGCCATCTGCTATACTCAAAACGGCTAGAATCTGGACTTTTTTGTCATACAAAGAACAAGGTTCAAAACCTCTCCCCGTTGCGGGGAGAGGTTTACCAGAGGGGTTTCATATTTGGTTAAACTATGAACCAATTGCAGTATATATTTTATTCAATGTGCAAAAAATATTACATTCAGAGCATTTACTTAGTTAGTCTCTATGAGTAAATCTTACAATAATTCATCTCCCGTTAAGTCCCTATCAACTACTCAAAATCTTATTTTAGCTGGTGTTAGCTGGGCTTTCTTAGCATTGTTATACTTTTTGTTGTTTAGTACCAAAATCCCCGACCCAGTGCAAAGAGGAATAGAAGTCCACGCTCAGTGGTATGTAATTGGCACAAATATTTTTAAAGCTGTGGCTTATTTGGTCGCAAGTCTCTTATGCTGGAGGAACTAGCGGAGTACCCAAATGGTTAGTAGTGGAAAAGTCTGGCTGTCAATCGGGTTAGGAATGTTTGCCTATTTTATAGGTGGACTCGTTTTCGGCTATACAGAAATCGTCCTAAAACAAGATCCAGATGTATCTATTGCTGATATATTTTTTGTCCTCACATATTTATGTTTAGGGAATGGTATGGCTTTAGCCTTGGTTTCTTGCCGAATTAACCTGGAAGCACGGCAGTGGCTAATTGTGGCGGCAGTTGAAGCATTAGGCAGTTTTCTAGCTTGGTTGATTTCTCAAAAGGAAAAAGCATCAACTGAACAAATTGCCTTTTTGCTGAATTTGTTTTACATAGTTAGCGATGTGGCGTTACTAATGATTGCCACAACTATGCTACTGGCTTTTTGGGTAGGTAAAGTCTCCTTATCTTGGCGAATGATTGCCGCAGCCGCATTTTCGCTCTACATTGCAGATATGTGGTTTAAATTCGCTCAAAGACCGGATTATCAAAGTGGAGACATACTAGAAGTATTCTGGGTGTTTAGTGGAGTGTTATTCGGTCTGGGTGCTGTCCTAGAATACGACGCATCATTGAGTCTTAAACGCCGAGACCGTGGACGCAAACGAACTTAACAAATTTTGGTGTCTACCGTGAGAAAATTAACAGATTCTGACAAACAAGAAATTCTCAAGCTATATCGAGAAACTGCCGAAACAACTTCGACTTTAGCAGAACGCTATGGTGTGAGTAATTCCACAATTAGCCGACTGCTCAAAAGTACCTTACCAGAAGAAGAGTATGAATTTCTCGTTTCTTTAAAACGTGCTGCTAGAACCCCTGAAGGCAGAGCGCAGGTAAGTTATGAGCAGTTACCGCTGTTGAATCAACCACCATTGACAGTGGAAATTTCTAGCAGTGCTGATACGGTGGAGAGGTTATCTGATCTAGAACTAGAACAGCCGACAATAGCAGCAGAACCAGAACCAAAACCAGAACCAGAACCAGAAGGAGATGGTGATTCTGATTTTGCTCACCCTATTCCAGTTATTAGACGGGTAAAAACACGCTCCTCATCCGTGGAAAAACCCAAACTTCCCGTTATTAAGGAAACTCCTGTTGTCAAAGAATTAGAAATTGTCAGACACAAGCCGACAGAAACACCAGTTGTCCCCAAATCTAAGATAGATGTAGAATCTCCATATTCACAGCCCAATTTGTTTGCGGAAATCTTGGATGAGGATTTGCTGGATGAACCTGATGATTTGGATGACGATTTAGATGATGATTTGTATGAGGATGAGGAGGATTTTGAGGACGAAGACTATGAAGCCCCAAAACCCCTAGTTACCAGACGCGGAAATGGGGAAGTATCTGTTCAGGTTTTACCATTGTCGGTTGCCCATTTACCAAAAACTTGCTATTTGGTAATTGATCGCTCTGCGGAGTTAATTACCCGTCCACTCAAGGACTTTGGTGATTTGGGTCTGATTCCGAGTCTGGAAAATCAACAGAAAACACTGCCGATTTTTGATAATCATCGTGTGGCTAAACGCTTTTCTACTAAGCGCGATCGCGTGATTAAAGTCCCCGATAGTCAAATGCTCCATAAGGCTAGTAGCCATTTACAGGCTAAGGGGATTACCAGACTGTTAATTGATGGTCAAGTCTACTCTTTGTCTTTAGTTTAAAGGTCATGCAGGTACTTGCTGGTTAGAGTAGTTCACTACTCTAACTTCTGCTTGATCAAACTGCGGCAAAACGATGAGATAAATCAATAATGTCTTGTTTCCGTGCGGTTTGTTGAAACCATTCCGGGGGAATATTTTCTATTTTCTACCCCGTAATAAATTCCTGCTAACCCACCTGTCACCGCAGCAGTAGTATCTGTATCTCCACCCAAATTAACAGCCTTGAAAACCGATTCAGCGTAAGATGAGCTATTTAATAAACACCAAATACACGCTTCTAGTGTGTCAATGACATAACCACCAGAATTAATTTCTTCTATGGGTAATGCGGCAATTTTACCGTTAAATACTCGCTGAAAATGGGATTTTTCCCCAATATATTTACTAATAGTATAAATTTCTTGAATTTTCTCCAACCCTTGTAAATATGCTGTTGCTAAATTAGCCCCTTTCAATAATTCTATAGCGATACTAATATAAATCCCACAAGCCATTTGTGAAGGGAGATGGCTATGGGTAAGACAAGAAACTTCATGTACTTTTGTAATTAAATCGAGAAAAGTTAAGGTTTCATGTAAATACGCCATTGGTAAAATTCGCATTAATGAACCATTACCATTGCTACTTTCACCAGTACCACCTGCTTGTAACGGTGGAATACCTTTTTCTAAGTTGATGATAGCTTTATATGTGGTATTACCAATATCAAATACCTCACCATGAGCAGTCCAGTAATTTTCTCTGTACCAGCGACAGAATGATTTGCCCATATCATCCACATCATAGCCACTACATAAAGAATCTGCTAAACATAACATCAACGAACTATCATCAGACCAAGTTCCAGGAGGTTGGTTCCATGTTCCATAACCTAACATCTTTGTGACTGGTGACTTGATGCGTTCAGTACGAAGAGAAAATTCCACAGGTACACCCAAGGCATCACCCACACATACACCCATGAAACCAGATAGTATTTTAGTGGTATCTAGCATAATTTTAAATATTAATCTCAGTGTCAACTAAAATGATAAGCTACATCATGAATCAAGCTGGCCTCTCACCATGTTAAAATTAAAATATTATTCATAATTCCGACCGATTTTTCGGGGTTTGCATCCGTCTCTTACCCCTTTTGCCTGCTTCAACTTACGCCTTATTTTTTGACACAAGTATCTACTGTAATGGTTAACTCTGCTGCTTCTCCTGTAACTAATCGTAAGCCTTCTAAAGTTGAAGGTATCAAAGAAAATAGTAATTTTTTGCGTGAACCTGTGGCGACGGAAATCCTCCAAGACACCACCCACTTTACTGAAGACGCAATTCAGATTCTTAAGTTTCACGGTTCTTATCAACAGGATAACCGTGATAACCGAGTTAAGGGTCAGGAAAAAGATTACCAAATGATGCTGCGGACAAAAAATCCCGGCGGGTTAGTACCCCCAGAGCTATATTTGGCTTTGGATAAATTGGCTGATGAATATGGTAATCATACCCTCAGAGCTACTACTCGCCAAGGCTTTCAGCTACATGGTATCCTGAAAAAGAACCTGAAAGCGGCGATCGCTACAATTGTCGAAAATCTCGGTTCAACTTTGGGCGCTTGTGGTGACATTAACCGCAACGTCATGGCTCCGCCAGCCCCCTTTAAAAATCGCTCAGAATATCAGTATGCTTGGGAATATGCCCAAAATATCGCTGATTTACTTTCTCCCCAAACCGGTGCTTATTACGAAATTTGGTTAGACGGGGAAAAAGCCGTTAGCGCCGAAGAACATCCAGATGTTAAAGCAGCCCGACACAGCAACGGTAATGGTACTATTGTTCATGATTCCGTAGAACCTATCTATGGAACTCACTATATGCCTCGCAAATTTAAAATTTGCGTCACAGTTCCGGGAGATAATTCTGTTGATTTATATTCCCAAGATTTGACTTTGGTAGTGATTACCAATAAAAAAGGCACATTAGCAGGATTTAATATTTTTGCTGGTGGTGGTTTGGGGAGAACTCATAATAAGGAAGAAACCTTTGCTAGAGCGGCTGATCCTATCGGTTATGTAGCCAAAGCTGATGTATATAATCTTGTAAAAGCTATAGTTGCGACACAACGAGATTATGGCGATCGCACCGACAGACGACACGCGAGATTAAAATACTTAATTAATGATTGGGGTGTAGATAAATTCCGCACTCAAGTAGAAGAATACCTTGGCAAAAAACTGGAACCATTTAAACCCCTAATCCAGTTTAAATATAAGGACTTCCTGGGCTGGAATGAACAAGGAGACGGTAAACTCTTCTTAGGTATTTCTATTGATAACGGGCGTGTCAAAGATGATGGCACATTTCAACTCAAAACCGCTTTGCGGACAATTGTTGAGCAATTTAATCTGCCAATTCGCCTCACAGGTAATCAAAACCTACTATTTTACGACATCGCACCAGAAGACAAAGTAGCCATTCAAGAGATTCTGGATAACTGTGGCGTTGTTGCTGATCCCGATCAAATAGCACTATTAACCCGCTATGCTATGGCTTGTCCGGCTTTACCTACCTGTGGTTTAGCAATCACGGAATCAGAACGAGCAATACCGGGTATTTTAGAGAGAATTAGGGCTTTATTAGATAAACTGGGGTTACAAAATCAACATTTTGTGGTCAGAATGACTGGTTGCCCTAACGGTTGCGCTCGTCCTTATATGGCAGAATTGGGTTTAGTGGGTAGTGCGCCAGAATCCTATCAAGTTTGGTTGGGTGGTTCACCACATCAAACCCGGTTAGCACAACCTTTTACAGAAAAATTGCACCATGATGATATTGAAAGTTTCCTAGAACCGATTTTTGTCTTCTTTAAAAAGTTCCGCACACCAAAAGAAAGTTTTGGGGATTTTTGCGACAGATTGGGTTTTGATGCGATTCGGGAATTTGTGGCTGAATACACCCCAGGAGACTCTACCAGCAGTGGTAAATCCCGTCACCGTGTCAGTCTGCGGGATGATTTTTACGCTCAACTCAGGGAAACTGCGGAAAAACAAGAACGACCGATGACTGATTTGGTACATGAGGCTTTGGAGAAGTATTTCCAAACTCTTTAACAATCTCAGCGGCTTTAGCTGCTGAGATTCTTTATCCTATCGGTAGGGATTTAGCTTAAGTTGACACCAATAAGCACTGCTAAATCCCTACACATCAAACGCCTGAATCCTGATTGGGCGCAGGCCCTGCGCCCCTACTCCTGAATTTTCCTGTGTCAATTGTTTGACAATCTCGTAACCACAGTTTAACACTTTGAGCGATCGCACTATTACTACTATCCCTGGGTGGTGCAATAGGTGGTTTGACTGGATAACTACTAGTTTGGGAAAACATCATCACCACAGTCCAGCCAATATTAGTTTTTGTTAAAAATAGCCGATGGAATTCTTGTAATTCTACAGCTTTTTTATGAATATATTTCCGTTCTAATGTAGTAAAAAAAACCTGTCTTACATCATCCACATTATACTTGTCCCCATTATCAATACCTGGATTTAATGGTAAAGATGCAAACTCTGGTTTACCAGCAGCCAACATATAGGAAAAAGTATCAACACTCCGTTTAAGACGACGAGAACGTTGAATCACTCGGTTAGTATAGCTAGGTAAATCCAGCATCATCTGCGTTGTTAAAGTCTCTAAACTTTGCTCAGAACAAGAATTACTAATTTCGGGATTTACAGGTTGAGAAGGAATATTTTTAGCAATTACTGGGTAGTGAAAATAACTACAGATTACCAACCACGAAAACCACAAAGCAGTGGAGAAATATACCTTTTTTTGAGGGTTTAGCATTGCTCATTAGTGTCAACTGAAAGTAAAACCTATATCCCGCAAGGAACTCAAGTTCCTTGCTAATAGCGAAAGTTGTCTTTTGATGACTAAATATTTGGAAAATTTATTAGTCCGTTTTAACGGACTTGAGCTATGAGACAGGGAATTTATTCCCTGGCGTTCCTGGCGTGTCTATTGAGCATTACTAAACCCCTACAGACTCCTTTGTTCATCACACTGTTTTTAACTCCTCAACAATCTGATTCCAGGCTAACTCAGGTTCAGCCGCCGCCGTAATGGGACGACCGATAACTAGATAATCTGCACCGGCTGTGATAGCTTGGGAGGGAGTGAGCGATCGCTTTTGATCTCCTTTTTCAGCCCAAATTGGTCGTATTCCTGGACAAACCAGTAAAAAATCCTTTTCACAACTTGTTCTTAATTGTTGCACCTCTTGGGGAGAACAAACGACCCCATTTAAACCAGAATTTTGAGCCAATAGTGCCATTTCTAAAGCAAATTCTGGCAATTCGAGGGGAATTTTCAAATCAAACGCCAATTGTCGCGCCGAAATACTGGTTAACAACGTAATAGCAATTAATTTTGGTGGTTTTGTTCCTGCTTTTTCCGCCCCAATTTGCACAGCTTCCGCCGCCGCTTTTAAAGCATCTTTACCACAAGTTGCGTGAATTGTCAATAAATCCACCCCATAACTAGCCGCAGTCCGACAAGCACCAGCAACAGTATTGGGGATATCGTGAAATTTCAAATCGAGGAAAATCCGCTTTTCTTGAGATTTGAGGATATCCAGAATCTTGGGACCTGTGCTAGTAAACAACTCCAAACCAACTTTCCAGAAAGTGACTTGAGGAAGTTTATTAACAAGAGCGATCGCACTCTCTAAATCTGGTACATCTAAAGGAACAATAATTTTGTCAGTTGTCATTGGTCATTGGTCATTGGTCATTGGTCATTGGTCATTGGTCATTGGTCATTGGTCATTGGGAAGCATCTTTTTTCTGTCACCTGTCCCCGTGGCGTAGCACCTGTCTCCGTGGCGTAGCACCTGTCACCTGTTCTCTGTTCCCTATCCTGCCACTAAACGCACAAACTTATTTTTACCAACTTGTAAAACTTTACCGTTTAATTCGCTAGGTTCTGAAAAAGAGGTATCAATATCAGTAATTTTATTTCCATCTAGGCGCACACCACCTTCTTGGATTTTGCGTTTTCCTTCGCCACCGCTTTTACATAAACCGGTAGCACCAAGAATAAAAGCTAATTTAGCAGGAAATTGGGGAATAGCAGCCAGAGAAAATTCAGGTAACGTTCCCTCCTTACCACCACTTTTCGCAGCTTCCTTCGCCTCATTAGCCACCTGTTCACCGTGATACTGACAGACAATTTCCCAAGCTAAAAATTCTTGGGCGTGGCGCGGATTTTCTGGCAAACTATCCAAAGGTAAATCTGTCAGCAATTCAAAATACTGTGACAGTAAATTATCCGGTACACCTTGAAATTTTTGATACTTTTGGGAAGGATGTTCCCCCAACCCCACATAATTACCTAAAGACTTAGACATCTTTTGGACACCATCAGTACCAATGAGAATTGGCAATAACAATCCAAACTGAGGCTTCAGACCAAAATGACGCTGTAAATCTCGCCCCACAGCAATGTTAAATTTTTGATCAGTCCCCCCTAATTCAACATCAGCCTCCACAGCCACAGAATCATAACCTTGCATCAGTGGATACAGGAACTCATGGAGAAAAATCGGACTCTCTTGTTTATAACGTTCCGCAAAACCTTCCTTAGCTAACATCTGTCCTACGGTCATCGTTGAAAGTAACTCCAAAGTTTTCCCCAAATCTAGACGAGAAAGCCATTCTGAGTTATAACGGACTTCTAACCGACCAGGTGTGTCAAAATCTAAAATAGGACGGACTTGGTCAAGATAAGTTTGGGCATTTTGCGCTACTTGTGCTTCTGTCAACTGACGACGTACCTCAGATTTACCAGTAGGATCACCAATCCGTGCTGTAAAATCACCAATAATGAGAACTGCTGTGTGACCAGCATCTTGAAACGCCCGCAACTTTCGTACAGGTATGCTGTGACCAAAATGAATATCTGCTCCCGTAGGGTCAATACCCAGTTTAATTCTTAAAGGGCGGTCAGAATTGAGTAATCGCTTTTCCAAACTTTCCGTATCATTATCACCAACATGGGGTTGCGGAAAAATTTCCGCCACACCACGATGCAACCAAGAGAAATTTTGCGTCATACTAAGAAATTCACTATTAACTATACTTTCCACTCTAAAAGTTAAGTTTATTATGTTCACAAACCAATTATTTGTCCTTTCTTCTGCCAGATTACTATAATTGCAAAAAATTAACTGCCTTTTTCCATTTAATGAATTACATTTAAATTTACAAGTGAGGAAGTGAGATCGCCGTGTCGTCTAGGACTTTTGCAAACAAACAACCACAAGAGCAGGCTTCATCTGGATTTGAGTTCTTTAAGGGAGTAGGTCAGATAACTGGCGGTACTTTGCTATCCATAACACTCCTAACAAGCTCTATTGTTGCGGGAACACTAGTAGGTTTAGCCATTAGTTTCCGTAATTTACCAGATGTTAGACAAATAAAAAACTTTTTCCCCTCGGAAACAACTTACATATACGATATAAAAGGCAAACTTTTAACTGGTATCCACGGGGAAGCTAACCGAGAAGTAGTACCCCTCAATAAAGTTTCCCCCAACCTCAAACGCGCCGTCTTAGCTAGTGAAGATGGTCACTTTTACGATCATCATGGCATTAACCCCACTGGTGTTGGTCGTGCCATAGTAGTTAATATGGTAGCAGGAGGCGTGAAAGAAGGTGGTTCTACCATCACCATGCAATTAGTTAAAAACCTATTTTTATCTCAAAAACGGGCTTTTACGCGGAAATTGGCAGAGGCTGTCCTAGCAATTCGTTTAGAGCAAATCCTCAGTAAAGACGAAATTCTAGAAATGTACCTCAATCAAGTTTATTGGGGTCATAACAATTACGGTGTGCAAACAGCAGCCCGCAGTTATTTTAATAAATCAGCAGAATATTTAACTTTGGGTGAATCAGCTATGATGGCAGGTTTAATCCAAGCTCCAGAAGAGTTTAGCCCTTTTGCGAGTATGAAACTTGCCAAACAGAAACAAAAAGAAGTTCTGGGGCGGATGGTAGAGTTAAATTGGATCACCAAAAAAGAATATGATGATGCCCTGAAACAACCAATTAAACTGGGTAAGATCAGGTCTTTTCAGGGTAGTGCCTCACCTTACATCACCAATACTGTAGCTCAAGAGCTGGCGAAGAAATTTGGTCGTGATTCCTTGCTTAAAGGCGGAATGCGCGTCCAAACCACTGTTGATGCTAAATTCCAAACAATGGCTGAAGAAACCGTCAAAGAATGGCACGAAAAGCTTCAGTCCCAAGGGTTATCTAAGAATCAAATGGCGCTAGTGTCAATTGACCCTCGCACTCACTTCGTGAAAGCCCTTGTCGGTGGTGTAGATTATAAACTCAGTGAATTTAACCGAGCCACCCAAGCCCAACGCCAACCAGGTTCGGCTTTTAAACCTTTTGTTTATTATGCCGCCTTTGCTACTGGTAAATATACACCTGATACCACAGTCATAGATGCTCCAGTTAGTTATCAAGATGGTAATGGTTGGTACTATCCAAAAAACTACGATGGTAGTTTCTCAGGAGCGATGTCAATTCGCACAGCCCTTGCCCAGTCTCGCAACATTCCGGTCATTAAACTTGGTAAAGCGGTGGGGATGAATAAAGTCATTGAAACCTGCCGGACTTTGGGTATTATGAGTCCAATGGAACCAGTTACTTCTCTACCTTTGGGCGCTATTGGTGTTACTCCCTTAGAAATGACTAGTGCTTATGCTACATTGGCTAATTATGGTTGGCAGTCACCACCTACGGTAATTGTTCGCATTACCGATAGTGCTGGTAATGTAATTCTTGATAATACACCCAAACCAAAACAAGTTTTAGATCCTTGGGCTTCAGCAGCTACTATTGATATTATGACTTCAGTAATGACTGAAGGTACAGGTAAAAATGCTGCAATAGGTCGCCCTGCTGCTGGTAAGACAGGAACTACATCCTCAGAAAAGGATATTTGGTTTATCGGTACTGTACCGCAGTTAACTACTGCTGTGTGGGTAGGGAGAGACGATAGCAAACAACTGGCACGTGGAGCAACTGGTGGGGTCATGGTAGCCCCTATATGGCGGGACTTTATGACAAAGGCGCTCAAGGGTGTACCTGTAGAAAAGTTTAAGTCTACTTCTCAGTTTCCACGTCCTAAATCAAATTAAGAGGGAACAGGGAACAGGGAACAGTCAAAAGTTCTCTATCCTCCCCTACTGTCACTGCTTCCAGTTCTCAGTCATTTTGTTTTTTCCAATTCCGCTTTCATCCTTTCTAAGGTCACGTTCATTTGCTCAAACATTTGTTGTGGAGTTACGCCAAACTGACCTAGTTGAGTTTTTAGTTGCTGCATGGTCATTTGTGCCATGAAATCCTCTGATAGCTCGAAACGCTTCATGAAGACGCGGTATCTATCCATCATAGACTCCATTTGCTCAATAAACAGCTTCTTGCCCTCGCGGTCAAATTTGCCGTAGTGGTTGCCAAGTTGAATCAGTGCTTGATAGTCTTCAAACAATTGCTTGGCTTCTTGCTGCACTATTTCAGAGTCGAAGAATCCCATTTTGCTTTTCTTTAACTTAATGCTATTAGTTGAGTAGCTCCGAATTTTGCCTTTATGTCTTATTTTATTGTAGAAGATTCATCTGGGGAAACTACTTCGGTTAAAGTAGGGGTTTTTACCCGAATTTCACTACTTGACTTCAAGTATAGAGTTCGTTGACACTCTCCGGTCTAAAGACGCGGAGATTATTTTTTGTAGGTTGGATGAAGCGACAGCGCAACCCGACGTATTTGTTGGGTTATGGCTAACGCCTCCCGTCAGGGATACGTACCTCAACCCAACCTACTACTAATCTATGTAACTTGACCCATTAGTTGACGAATTGAGTAGAATGGCTATAGATAAAATGATATTCACTAAACGAAAAAGCCGTACTATTGCTGCTATTCTAGCATTTTCCGGCACATTAACGGTTTCGGGTTTACATAAATTTTACTTGGGACAGCCACTTTGGGGAATTCTATATGTTTTGTTGTCTTGGACACCTATTCCCAAGGTGGCTTGTGCTATTGAAGGGGTTTGGTATTTAACTCAAGAGGAAGAAACTTTTGATCGATATTTTAATTTGGGTGAGTCGGTAACGAGAGTACCATCACCAGTTGGTAATCAAGTGGAATCGGTTGCTAATGCTTTGCGTGAGTTAGAAGCACTCCGTCAAGATGGATTAATTTCTGAGTATGAGTTTGAGCAAAAACGTCGTCAGATGTTGGATCAGATTTAGGTGATTGGTAAAAGGATCAGGTTAAGAATGAATAAGTGGCTACCTTTAAATCTGAAATTGCAAAGGCTTCGCGCTAAGTTGATGAATGATGCCTATTATCGTTTGCAGTCCTGGGAAGAGGTGCAAATGGCGGCTGAGTTGGGTTTGGGTGTTGATGCTAATCAGGCGACTGTGGATGATTGGCTGCGGTTACCTGGGTTGTCAATTCATCAAGGGCGATCGCTTGTGGAACTTTCTCGCGCTGGTGTGGTATTCTACTGTATTGAAGATGTGGCGGCGGCTTTGGGTTTGCCAGTACAACGGTTAGAACCATTAAAACCTTTGCTGAATTTTAATTATTATGATCAGAATTCCCTGGATAAACCTCAGCCGATTAATCCTAATACTGCTTCGGTAGAAAGTCTTGCCAAAATCCCTTTTATAGATTTATCTTTAGCACAGATAGTTGTGGAAAACCGTGTGGCTGCTGGTTCTTACCGAAGTTTAGCAGATTTTCAACAACGTTTAGAATTATCTGGGGATGCGATCGCTCAGTTGATGTATTATTTACGCTTTTCGTAGGGGCGCAGGGCCTGCGCCCTTTGTCAGTGGTCAGTGGACTAAGTTAAGCCGATGCGGTCAAGAGGCCAAAAGCGGAACGTGGCGCGACCGATGACGTTTTGACTGGGGACAAAACCCCAGTAGCGAGAATCATTGCTATCATTGCGATTGTCTCCCATCACGAAAAATGCGGCTTCTGGGACTTTGATTTCGGGAAATGGGCTATTTGGTGGTTCGGCAATGTAGTCTTCTGTTAAGGCTGTACCGTTGAGGTAAACTTTGCCTTGGGCGATACTAATTATTGCGCCTGGTTCACCAATTACCCGTTTGATAAAGGCTTGGTTTTGAGAATATCCACGTCTTTGTAGTTCTGGTGGTGAGTTAAAAACGATGATATCGCCGATTTTGGGAGGATGAAGGCGGTATGATACTTTTTCTACAACTAAGCGATCGCCTGTGTGCAAGGTAGGATACATTGATTCTGAGGGAATCAGGCGTGGTTCAGCAATAAATGTCCGAATTAGAAGCGCTAAACACAGGGCAATAGTTATTAAAACTAAATTTTCCTGCCAACTACTCCAGATTTTTGTTTGTGAAGAAGTATCTTTAATATCACTTTTGTGAGGAGTCATAGTTAACAGTGTAAGTAGGAGTTAAAAGAGGCAGGGGAAGTGGGGGGAGTGGGGGAAGTGGGGGAAGTGGGGGAAGTGGGGGAAGTGGGGGAAGTGGGGGAGAAAGAATTTTCCCAATTACCAATTACCAATTACCAATTACCAATTACCCATTACCAATTACCCATTACCATTATCTGATTTAGCAGTAATGACTTCTGTGGGACGGAGAACTTTTTCACCTAAATGAAATCCGCGACGGACAATTTTAGTAATTGTTTGGTCTGGGATATCTGTTCTTTCTTCCCGGTCAATGACGCGACATAAGTTAAAATCTGGTTCTGTTCCTTTTTGTAATTCTATAGGTAAAAGTTGGCGCTTTCCTAAAACACCGAGAAACTTGCGATTAACTGCACCTATGGATCTGGGTAGACGTTCTATAAATTCTGGACTAGGACTAGGATTGTTTTCTAGATAGTCTAATAAAGCTTCTAAGGCATCAGCAACTTCTAAAAGTTCCAAGAATAAATCTTCTGTTTGGGCTGTAGTTTTAATTTGCTGTTCTCTCAAAGACTGCTGTAATAACACATTGTCTTTTTGCAGAACGCCGAGTTTTTGTACGAGTAATTCTCGTAATTCTACGCTAATCAGATAGTTGGGGGATAGATCAGGCACGGGAAATCTCTTTAGATAGCACAGCTAGAATTTTGTTAGCCTAAGTGTTGATTTGGGAATGAGGATGATTACGCAAAATTTGACTCAGAGCGATCGCTCTTTGTAATTGTCCACCCATTTGATAAGCTTAAATTAACCACATTTGGGCTTGAATATAATTTTGGCTATTGCGCTCTTGACAACCTTGACAGTAATCTTCTAAATATTTTATAAGAAGATAAGCTAAAAACCCCGGAATTGATACCTAAAAATCCCCAAAATTTTTAGGTATCAATGTCTTGTTAGCCGGGGATGAAAGCTGTAAGAGGGGATTTATCCCCCAGTGATAAGTTGATTATATTTGATGTTATCATCTCAGATGACAGGAAAGGTAATCAACCTGTATAAAAACCTAACTGGGGGACAACGTACCTTGAAACCAAAACTCTCCAACCATTTCAATCCTGTTAAGTAGGTTGGCGTTGAAAATTGTCGTTATGGCAAGGCAAAAGGCAAGAGGCAAGAGGCAAGAGTGAAGAGGGTTTGGGTGATTTTACGTTTCTTTACACAGTTTGGTTTTATTGTGTTCACTTACTTAGACATAAAAAGATACATATCAATTTCCACCCTTATTGATTCTATTGTCAATAATCTCGGTCGAAAAATCCTATTTTACAAGAAAGACTAGGAAGTTTGAAAGCCCCTGAGAAACAGGAACTCCAGTTCCGTCTTTCGTGCTACAGACAGGGGATGAAAAACGACTTGTGCGTGCAAAACCCGAAGGGTGGAAAAGTAGTGACCTCAACTATCTTCATAGGCTTTTCCTTTGACAGCTACTAGGAATTTTCAACACCTGATCTATATCTAACTGATTTTCCCGTTTTTGTAATTCAGGATTAGCGGCAACGATTAATTGCCAATCAGTAGATTTACTACAAAATTTTCCTGCAATACTACTAAGAGTATCTCTTGATTTTACGGTATAAGTGGCTAGTGGTGGGGCTGGTTTAGGAATTACAGGAGTAATTACAGGAGGAGTGAGATTAGTAGTAGTAACTGTAGGTTTAGGAACTGTTGCGGTATATATAGCCGTTTGTAGGGCAAAAAAACTACCTGCTGCACCAATAGTAATGCCTATTATCAGCATGAAAATGGCAATACTTGTTGTCCAAGATTTCGGACGCTGGGGTAATTCTGCCAAGGAACGGATTAGAGAAACATCAGTGTCACAATGAGGACAACTTTTGCTCTCAATTCCTTTATACCCACAAACCGGACAGTCAATTTTAGTTTTGGTGTTCATCCTGTAAGTCCCGTGATAATGCTATTACTGGGTAATTCTTGATTTAACCAATGTTATACATCTGGTTGTAATTCCCGCCATAAACGATCTGCCTCATTACTATCATCACCTGTAGCTGCATTCAACATCCGAGAGAGTTTGCCAGACATGGCATTAGTTTGGCTTGGTGCAATGGCTTTGGCTTGTTGGATGGCGGGAATACAACCTTGTACTAGCTGTACCTCATCAGTCTTTTCTAGTTTTCTGACTGTGATACTCCATTGACGAGAGATTATTAGTATTAATAGCAAATTGTAATTCTTGACTCAAGTTTCGCAATCTTTCTTGCTGAAGTTGGGGAATTATAAAACCGCAGAAGTTAATCATGCGATCGCACTCATTCACTAAATACTCTGCTTATAAGCGGTTGCATGACATAGATAATTGGAACTGATTAAGACTTTCCTCCTCCCGTTCCTGTAAATCACAAGAAATAACGAACGGCATGGAAGCCACTTGGCAATTAAGCTATCAATAAGTAGTGAGACAGAATTAATTACATAATGTCATTGAGTTAGCGAAGCGTGGCGTTAGCCATATGGAACGAAGTGAAATGAAGCAATTCCAAGGGTTGTGATTGCTTCCCTTCCCTCGCAATGACTGTAAATATTTTTGTCCAATTACTTAGGAATGTGAATTAAATAAGGTGCAAAAGTAGGGTGTGTTAGCGACAGCGTAACGCACCATTCCAGGTTACATCAGAATTGCAGGTTATTAAATTTGCGTTCCTTAGCTGCATTCACGAATCTAACAAAAGCATTGTCAACTTGAGTAAAATCTTGTTTACGAGCAATACAATCGTAAATATTGATGACGAAGACTAATTTAGCAATATCAGCAGGAATGCGAGGTAAATCAATAATAATTACTTCGTCATCACCATCACCAGCGCCAGTTAAATTGTCTCCTGTATGGACGATTGATCCTGATAAATATTGAAGATTCCCAAAGTAGATGATGTTTTCTTTGTCTGTTAATTTACCATAATGAAATCTGTAGTTTCTCGATGAGCGATCGCAAAGCGCTGCTGCCAGCAGTTCGCCGAACAAAACCCCAATTTAGTTTTATCCTGGAATAGTGGCCTTAAAAAACTTCAGCCTTCCCAATAGATCAGGTTATAACCAGCATTTCTGGGGACTGATAGCGATATTTAAGCCACAAGCTACGTAACTCCAGCAATAGAAACGCTTGCAAAGCGTTCCATCAATAGTTACACTTTTTAAAATATTCTCATTTTTGTTTAGCAATTACCCAAACACTCAAACAGCAAGTTCTTGACAAAAGAACTCAAACTATGGTAGTGCGTCAGTATTGCCAAACTCAAAATCAGCAATAAAAAAACTCAGAGCTTTCTCTGATTGACGGTTTCCGTCATCTGTGAACCTCCGTAAGAAAATTGCTTTGTAAACATAACTATCCAGGAGGCTTGTAGTCAATGGGACTACCTTGGTATCGAGTACATACAGTCGTTCTCAACGATCCAGGTCGGCTGATTTCTGTACACTTAATGCACACAGCTTTAGTAGCTGGCTGGGCAGGTTCAATGGCACTGTACGAACTAGCCGTTTATAACCCTAGTGATCCAGTTCTCAACCCCATGTGGCGACAAGGGATGTTCGTACTTCCCTTCATGGCACGTTTAGGCGTAACCGAATCTTGGGGCGGTTGGAGTGTAACTGGTGGCACAGCAGTAGACCCCGGTTTCTGGTCATTTGAAGGCGTTGCTGCTGCTCACATCGTTCTTTCTGGTTTATTATTCTTGGCTGCTGTTTGGCACTGGGTTTTCTGGGATTTGGAACTCTTTAGAGATCCTCGCACCGGTGAACCTGCACTAGACTTGCCAAAAATGTTTGGTATTCACCTGTTCTTATCCGGTTTACTTTGTTTTGGTTTTGGTGCGTTCCACCAGACTGGACTCTTTGGTCCAGGAATGTGGGTATCTGATGCCTATGGACTGACGGGCAGTATTCAGCCAGTAGCCCCTGAATGGGGTCCGGCTGGATTTAACCCCTATAATCCAGGTGGTATAGTCGCTCACCACATTGCGGCTGGTATCGTCGGTATTGTTGCAGGTTTATTCCACCTCACAGTTAGACCTCCTGAAAGGCTCTACAAAGCCCTACGGATGGGTAATATTGAAACCGTACTTTCCAGCAGTATCGCTGCTGTATTCTTCGCTGCTTTCGTAGTAGCCGGAACTATGTGGTACGGTAACGCTGCTACCCCCATCGAACTGTTTGGTCCTACCCGCTACCAATGGGATCAAGACTACTTCCGCCAAGAAATTCAGCGTCGTGTGCAAACAAGCGTTGCCGAAGGTGCTTCTTTGACCGAAGCTTGGTCGCAAATTCCTGAAAAACTAGCTTTCTATGATTATGTTGGTAATAGCCCCGCAAAAGGTGGTCTATTCCGTACAGGGGCAATGGTGAAAGGTGATGGTATTGCTGAATCTTGGCAAGGTCACGCTGTGTTCACAGATGCCGAAGGACGAGAATTAACAGTTCGTCGTCTACCTAACTTCTTTGAAACCTTCCCAGTCATTTTGACTGATAAAGATGGGGTTATCCGTGCTGACATCCCCTTCCGTCGGGCAGAATCTAGATACAGCTTTGAACAAACTGGCGTAAAAGTCAGCTTCTACGGTGGGAACCTGAATGGTCAAACCTTTACAGATCCCGCTGATGTGAAGAAGTACGCCCGCAAAGCTCAAGGTGGAGAAATATTTGAATTTGACAAAGAAACCTTGAACTCTGACGGTGTATTCCGCACATCTCCTAGAGGTTGGTTTACCTTTGGTCATGCTGTATTTGCTCTATTATTCTTCTTTGGTCACTTGTGGCACGGTTCACGGACAATCTACCGTGATGTATTTGCCGGTGTGGAAATTGAAGAAGAACAAGTTGAATGGGGTCTGTTCCAGAAGCTGGGTGACAAGACAACTCGCCGGAGAAAGGAAGCTTAAAACTTGGATGAGGTGTGAAGTAGATTTTTCTACTTCATGCTTTTTCTGTGGTTTGTTAAACTAAAATTACTGGCTCAACAGACAGGATCTGAAAAATATGGAAAGTGTTGCTTACATCTTGATTTTAACCCTAGCAATAGGTGTACTCTTTTTTGCGATCGCCTTCCGCGAACCCCCCCGGTTTGAGAAAAAAGAGAAATAGGTTACTTATTCCCAATTCATTAGGGAATATATACTAACAATATCCGTTGTTACTATCATAAGTAGCAGCGGATATTTTGGTTTAGGTATTAAAACTCAGATATTCCCTATTCCCTGTTCCCTATTCCCTGTCCCCTATTCCCTATTCCCTGTTCCCTATTCCCTGTCACCTGTCACCTGTCACCTGTCACCTATTCCCTATTCACCGCCATATATGATATAATTTTATGTCTGGAAGTTGATATGTGTTAAGACTAGCTATTCTAAGCTAGGATAAGACAGCAATGTAAGTGGAAATTGTCCTCCCACTACTTACATATAAACTGAATTTATGACAAAACCTTTACGGAGACTAGACCCAGGAACACATTAGCATGGTCAATCAGAACTTAACCGCTACAGAAATTGGATTTACCCACGAAGATTTCGCTGCTCTACTTGATAAATACGACTATCACTTCAGCCCTGGAGATGTCGTACCGGGTACAGTTTTCAGTATAGAGCCGCGCGGCGCTCTGATTGACATAGGTGCGAAAACCGCAGCATATATACCCATACAAGAAATGTCTATTAACCGGGTCGATGCCCCGGAAGAAGTCTTACAATCAAACGAAACACGGGAATTTTTCATCCTTACGGATGAAAATGAAGATGGTCAGCTCACCCTTTCAATTCGTCGGATTGAGTATATGCGGGCTTGGGAGCGGGTTCGGCAGTTACAAGCAGAAGATGCTACTGTCCGTTCTGGCGTTTTCGCAACCAACCGTGGTGGTGCATTAGTGCGAATTGAAGGACTGCGCGGCTTTATCCCCGGTTCTCATATTAGCACTCGCAAACCCAAGGAAGATTTGGTAGGCGAAGAACTGCCCTTGAAATTCCTAGAAGTAGATGAAGAGCGTAACCGCTTAGTTCTCTCCCATCGTCGAGCGCTGGTTGAGCGGAAGATGAACCGTTTGGAAGTGGGCGAAGTAGTTATTGGTACTGTTCGCGGTATCAAACCTTACGGTGCTTTCATTGACATTGGTGGCGTGAGCGGACTACTACATATTTCTGAGATTTCCCACGAGCATATTGATACTCCTCATAGTGTATTCAATGTTAATGATGAAGTGAAAGTAATGATCATTGACTTGGATGCAGAAAGGGGACGGATTTCACTGTCTACTAAACAGTTAGAACCCGAACCTGGTGACATGATCAAGAACCGTGATTTGGTTTATGATAAGGCCGAAGAAATGGCAGCTAAGTATCGGGAACAATTGCTTGCCAAACAGCAAGGTATTACTACACCTGTGGAAGCTACAGATGTGGAAGCCGTAGCTGAAGAAGTTGCACCTATGGAAGCTGTGATTGAGGAAGAAATTCCCCCAGCCACAGAGATTGAAGAAGAGATCCCCGCAGCTATTGAATCATAGATTGATAATTGTCAGTGATTACAACTCAAATTGTTAAAGTATATTATGAAGAGGGAAATCCCTCTTTTTTTTTACTTACAATCGAAAATCCGCAATTAACATGAATGGGGTGAAATATTTTGGCAACTATTAAATGTAAAAACATTGCATTTTCTAATATTGAAGCAATTTTATTTGATAAAAACGGTACTTTAGAAGATTCTGAGTCATATTTAAGAACATTGGGACAAAAAGCGGCACGGATGATAGACGCACAAATTCCTGGAATTGGCGAACCTTTATTAATGGCTTTTGGTATTAATGGCAATTTCTTAGATCTAGCAGGTTTAATATCAGTAGCGAGTCGTAGAGAAACAGAAGTTGCAGCAGCCGCTTACATTGCAGAAACTGGTAGGGGATGGTTTGAATCTTTAAAAATCGCTCGTCAAGCTTTAGAAGAAGCTGAACAATATGTTGGTAAAACTCCTTCACCTTTATTTGTGGGTAGTTTGGAGATATTAAAGTACTTGTCAGTAGCGGGTTTAAAATTGGGAATCCTGTCAGCAGCAACGACTCAAGAGGTCAAAAAATTTGTCACTACTCACCAATTAAGCGATTATTTGCAACTGGAAAAGGGAGTTGATGATGGTCCGAGTAAACCAGATCCGACGCTGTTTTTAGAAGCTTGCCAAGCCTTGGGAGTATCACCAGCGGCGACTTTAATGGTAGGTGATTCTATAGGTGATATGCAAATGGCGCGTCATGCTAAGGCTGCCGGCTGTATTGGGATTACTTGGATTGCTAGGGCAGATAATGTTCAAGGTGCAGACGTGGTGATTAATCAACTTGATGAAATTCAGGTGATTGAATTAGAACTTACGCAAGTGTCACACTAAAAATCTGTTGTAGGGTGCGTCAGATATCAACAATCTGTTTATTTGCAAGATTTATGCAGTCTGACGCACCCTACCAATGTGCCAGTTGCGTAAGTCCTGTGAATAATTTCCGGCTTCTCAAGAATTACAAATGCTTGAATTTTTACTTAGGG